>JARGGF010000011.1 GCA_029210905.1 Bacteroidales bacterium
GTGGAACGCCTACATTTACTTAATCGATTGAGCAGAACTTTTCTCATGAGTGTTAACGAATAATCGCTCAACTTGGGTAATAATCGATTGATAGTGAAAAACAAAAACAGATAGGATTGTTTTTCATAATAAAGACTTAACCCTACACTTTTAAAATTATTGAAATTATTTAAAAATAATTTAACCATGAAAAAAATTGTAGTACTAGGAGCTGGCCGTGTTGGAAAAGCAATTGCCATAGATTTGAATAAAAATCATCAGGTAGTATCGGTTGATATAAATGATAAAGAGCTCGAGTATCTTATTGACATTCATAAGATTGAGGCGGTTCATTCTAATTTGTCCAATCCTGCCAATATTCGTTATCTGATAAAAGACGCAGACCTTGTTATTAGTGCTGTTCCTGGTTTTATGGGTTATGAAACTCTAAAAACAATTATAGAATCTGGTAAAAATGTTGTAGATATAGCTTTTTTTCCGGAAGATCCATTTGAATTGGATGATTTGGCAAAAAAACACAATGTTACTGCAATTGTTGATTGCGGTGTCGCACCCGGAATGGGTAATATAATTTTAGGACACTACCACAAAAAGATTGAGGTTCAGAAGTATGAGTGCCTGGTGGGAGGTTTACCAGTTGAAAGAGTTTGGCCATACCAATACAAAGCAGTGTTTTCACCAATTGATGTAATTGAAGAATATATTCGACCGGCTCGCTATGTTCAAAATGGACAAATTTTTGTACGCGAAGCGCTATCAGATGCTGAACTGATAAATTTTCCTGGTGTGGGCACCTTAGAATCATGGAATTCCGATGGTTTACGGACAATTCTAAGAACGATAAATGTTCCTGATATGATTGAAAAAACGCTTCGTTATCCTGGTGCTATCGAATATTTAAGAGTGCTTCGTGAAAGTGGCTTTTTCTCATATGATGAAGTAGATGTTAAAGGTGTGAAAATAAGGCCAATAGATTTGACTTCTGAATTACTGTTCCCTATTTGGCAATTAAAAGAGGGCGAAGAAGATTATACCATTATGCGCATTAAGATAGAAGGCATTGAAAATGGGAAAAAGATTGGGTATCAGTATGATTTACTAGATAGGTATGATCATGCAACAAAAACCATTTCAATGGCCCGTACTACTGGCTATACTTGCACTGCCGCTGCAAATTTATTGCTTGAAAACCTTTATTCACAAAAAGGAATTATTCCTCCCGAATACATAGGCGTAGAAGCATCCAATTATCAATTTATTCTGGATTATTTAAAAGACAGAAATGTAATTTATAACAGATCAGCTTTCTGAATTCAGAACTCATGATCCTTGAGTGGATTGTCGGGGTAACTTATGATTGTTTGTTAACTGAAATTATCGCACAAGGTTATTAGAACTTTTCTCGTCTCCTGAGGGCGTAAAATAGCTATTAGCCATTATTATTCTGGTAATTATCTAATAACCAACGACTAATGCTAATACTGTTTTAATAATAATCGTAAAACACCGATTTTACCACACGTCAGATTACGATAATTCTGGATTGCTGAAATTGGTAGTATCGAAACATGATTTAATCCCATTTGGATTCAGAAAGAAAGGTACTATCTTTACGGCCTTTTAGAAATTAGACATTTAATGACCTTAGTTAATTTATTGCAATGAGCTTAATTAAAACGACTAGGTTTATTAATAAATCAATCGCAATTTATTTTCTTTATAATATTAGGTTAAACTATGAGCCTTAAAAACAGGGTTTTACATTTTATAAACTTGAGCCGGAAACATCCGGTAGTTCTGACATACATTGCCATGCTTGGTGCCATGCTTTTCTGGGGGTTTTCTTTTATCTGGACAAAAAAACTTCTTCAATTTTATGAACCTTTTACAATTCTTTTGTTAAGATTGATAATTTCGTCATTATTTCTTTTAGTCACTGGTCTTGCACTAAAAAAACTTCAAGCCATCAAGTTGAAAGATATTCGGATAATTGCACTACTTGCTTTTTTCGAACCATTTTTATATTTCATTGGAGAAGCCTATGGGTTAAAATATGTAAGTGCAACTGCTTCATCTGTTTTAATTGCCACCATTCCATTATTTTCCCCTGTTGCAGCATGGTTCTTTTTTAAAGATAAGTTAAGCATCTTAAATTTTGCAGGCATCCTTATTTCTATAATAGGAATTTATCTGGTAATTTTAAACGAAAATTATGAATTGGATGCTTCCTTTATTGGAATTCTTTTTATGGGGTTGGCTGTTTTTTCTGCAATTGGTTATTCTGTAGTGGTTATGAATGCAGCAAAGCGGTACAATGTGTTTTCAATTATTTTTTATCAAAACTTGTTTGGGATATTGTTTTTTCTACCATTTTTCTTTTATTTTGATTTTGAGCATTTTATCCAGGTAGAAATCACTCTTGAAATAATTAAACCACTGATGGCACTTGCTATTCTTGCATCTTCGGTTGCATTTATGTTATTTACATATGGCATTCGAGAGCTGGGTCTTGTTAAGGCTAATTCAATTTCTAATATAATTCCGGTTTTTACCGCAATTTTTTCATATCTTGTGTTGGATGAAATTTTAAGTGGCATTAATATTATTGGTATCTTAATAGTTCTTTCGGGTTTGTTTTTAACACAATTAAAAAGAAGGATGCACCTTAAAAATAAAATTATTCCGTTTATAAAAACAAATGGATTAAAACGGTGAAGAGAATTATAGTTGTTTGTATTTTTATTCATATAATCACAAGTTTGCACGCGCAAGTTGGTGGTAGTGCCACCTATACTTTTTTAAAACTGACTAATTCTGCCAGAATAGCTGCCCTTGGTGGCGAAAATATTTCCATTAATGATAGTGATTTAAATTTGGTTTATCACAATCCTGCATTACTTAGTGCAGCGACGTCGGATAACCTTGTGATAAACTATGTAAATTATTTTGCAGGTATAAATTATGGATATGCTGCTTATGCCAGAAGCTTTGACAAAGCAGGAACATTTGCCACCGGCATACATTATATAAATTATGGTAAATTTATCAAGGCAGAAGCCACTGGTGAAATAACTGGTGAATTTAAAGCCTTTGAACTTGCCTTAAATATTTTTTGGTCAAAACCACTTTGGGACAGTTTAATTACTGCCGGGGTTAATTTTAAACCTATATACTCCCAGATGGAAACCTATAAATCCTTTGGATTGGCCTTTGATGCAGGCTTGAACTATGTTGCTGATAATGAATTGTTTTCTGCGTCACTGGTTTTCAGGAATGTAGGTGCTCAAGTTAAGCCTTATGTGGAAGGGAACTACGAACCGCTACCATTTGATATCCAAATAGGAATTACACAGAAACTTCAACATGCACCTTTTAGACTGTCCTTATTATTGCATCACCTCTATAAGTGGGACTTAACGTATAATAAAAATGGCAACCTTGCGTATACTTCAGTACCGGGCAATTCCGAAATAAATTCTAAGGAAGACAAGTTTAATGTGGCTGATAATATGTTTCGGCATACTATCCTTGGTGTTGAATTTCTTCCATCAAAGAATTTTATAGTAATGATTGGTTATAATCATCAGCGGCGAAAGGAGCTGATGGTTCCAACAAGGCCTTTTTTAGTTGGTTATTCCTGGGGCTTTTATATAAAGATTTCGAAATTAAGACTTAGTTTTGGCCAATCGATTTATCACCTGGCAGGAGCATCAAATCATTTTTCACTGAATTTTAATTTGGGCGATTTTTATAAAAAAGCCAATTAAGTTTTGTGTCATCTTCCCTATTATTTTGTTTTGTGATTAAAACTAATAAAAGCCCTGATTTTTTCTGCCTTGGTTTGCCCAATCCCATCAATACTTCCAAGTTCTTGCTCATCTGCAAACATAATGTTTTCGATTGAACCAAACGCTTTTAGTAAAGCATTTGCTAGTTTAGGGCCAACATTTGGCAAACCTTGTATGAAGTAGCTTTGTTTTTTTGAAATGGTTTTAGGTTTATAGCCTTTTCTGTGAATCGAAAAATCATCTTTCAGGTTTTGGCAGGCAATTAAAGCCATTGTTTCTGCTGAATCTTGAGCGTTTGAAGAAAAAATAATCGGTAACTGCCAGGAAACGCTAATTGAAAGTAGCGTACCTTTTATAGCTTCTCTTGTTATATCATGTTTTGTAATATAAGGGTTTCCTTCAATTAACAAAACCGGACGTAGCGCTATATTTTTTCTTAAGTTGGCAACTTGCACAAAAAGCCTTTGCTGCATTAGCGAAAGAACAAAGTCTTCTTTGGTTTTTCTTTCAATAATTACTTGATTGTTGATAATATAATCGCCATATTTTAAGGTTTTTATTTCTGGTTCCAGCCCCAAATCCGATAGGGCTGATGGCACACCAGAAGGTATTTCCCTATGGTCGGCAATGATTTCAATTCTTTGATTCATATTGGTAAAATTAATTGTTTTTAAGAATTTTACAGAATGTCAGGTTAAATTTGCAGGCAATAATTTATTATCTTTGTATAAACAATAAAAAAATGCAACGCAAACGGCTTCCCATAGGAAAACAAACATTCAATGTAGTAAGGGATCCTAAAGAAAACTATGTTTATATCGACAAGACCCAATTTGCCCACAAAATGATAGAAGCTGGGGGCGATTATTATTTTTTAGCCCGTCCGCGCCGTTTTGGCAAGTCGCTATTTCTCGATACCCTTTCTGAAATTTTTAAAGGAAACAAAGAGCTCTTCAAAGGGCTTTATATTTATGATAAATGGGACTGGAATCAACAGTTTCCGGTAATAATCATTGATTTTACGGGAGGAAATTATTCTTCAAAAGAAAACTTGCAAGAAATGCTACGTGTTAAATTAAAATCAAACATGAAACATTTAGGGCTTGATGAGAAAGAATGTTTCCATGAAGAGCCTGGAATTTTTTTACAAAATATTATACAGCAGACCTATTTGATGTATAAGCAGAAAGTTGTTGTTTTGATTGATGAATATGATAAACCAATTATTGATAATATTGGAAAGAGTGATAAAAACATGGCTTTGGTCGCCCGTGAAACCCTCCGGGGTCTTTACCCGGCAATAAAAGCAAGCGATCGATATCTTCGTTTTGTGTTTATGACTGGAGTAAGTAAATTTTCAAAGCTCAATTTATTTAGTGGCCTTAATAATATCCAGGACATTACCCTTGATAAAAACTATGCTACAATAACTGGCTATACTCAAATTGATTTGGAAGAAAACTTTGCTGAATATTTGCAGGGGGTTGATTTAGATACTGTAAAAACATGGTATAATGGGTATAACTATTTTGGTGATGCCGTTTACAACCCTTTTGACATCCTTTTGTTTTTATCTAATAATTGCGAGTTTTCAAATTATTGGTGGGAGACAGGGAATCCGTCATTTTTAATCGAAAAACTAAAAGAAGGCAATTATTTTTTGCCTGAACTTGAAAATATTGAGGTTGGGAGAGATACCCTTAATGCCTTTGATGTTGAGCACATTGATTTGGTGGCATTGCTTTGGCAGACAGGTTATCTTACTTTTGATAAAAAAACTACTGATGGAGGGGGCGTTTTTTATAAAATGAAAGTGCCTAACCTTGAAATCCAAAGTTCATTAAATGTTTTGTTTTTTGAATATCTGACAAAATTAAATGGAGAGCGTGTCCGCTTTCATCTGAATTTAAGGAAGGCTTTAAAAGAAACTGACTTTGAAGGTATTAAGAAGGAGTTGGTGTCTCTTTTTGCGGCCATCCCTTACGAAAATTATGTAAATAACACCATTGCAAACTTTGAAGGTTATTACGCTTCGGTGCTTTTTGCCTTTCTTTCAAGCATCGGTTACGAAATAAAAACAGAAGAATCGACCAACCGAGGGCGGATTGATATGACCTTGATTGGCACCGAAAGCATATATATAATTGAGTTTAAAGTTGATATGCCTGCCGAGGTCGCCCTTTACCAAATTCAAACTAAAAAATACTACGAAAAGTACCTGGTTCAAAACAAAGAAATTTATTTGATTGGGATGCATTTTAGCAGCAAAGTGAAGAATATTGTGGGGATGGAGTGGCGAAAGCTTGAGATTCATTGATTGGGCTAGGTCCTTGTTATCATTTAGCACTTTGTGCATCAAATCCATAAATTTTCCCATCCATAAATCCGAGGGGTCAATGCTAAATGATTGATTTTGAATTAGTAGGCTAATGAAAAGTAGCTGATGGATGTGTTAGTATAAAAAAGGAGCCGGCCAAGCCCGCTCCTTTCTAAAATTCCAGTAAACTAAAATTAATTTCTGTTGTCTATTCTTCCTCTTCAGCTTCGTATGCTTTTAGAAGTGCATCCTGAACATCACCAGGAACAGCACTATACTCTGAAAAACTCATAGTAAAGGTAGCTCTTCCACTTGAAATCGAACTCAATGCCGTCGAATATTTACCCATTTCAGCCAAGGGAACTTTAGCATTTAATTTTTCAAATCCTTTCTCGCTTGACATCCCTTCAATAATTGACCTGCGACCTTGCAAGTCACTCATTACATCACCCATACAGTCACTTGGAGTGAGTACTTCTACAGTATAGATAGGCTCCATAATTTTAGGCCCGGCGTTTTTAAAAGCCGCTGAAAAAGCTTTTGCGCCTGCAAGTTTAAACGAAATTTCATTTGAGTCAACCGGGTGCATCTTCCCATCATAAACATATACCCTTATTCCGCGGGCATAAGATCCGGTTAGAGGGCCATTTTCCATTTTTTCCATGATACCTTTTAAAATAGCAGGCATAAATCTGGCATCTATAACACCACCAACAATACAATTATAGAAAACTAATTTTCCACCCCACTTCAAAGGTACTTCTTCCTTACCTCTAATCTGGACAGCCAATTCAACTCCTGGGAATTTAAATTTGGTTGTATCCGGTTTTTCGTCGTCATGTGGTTCAATTACCAGATGTACTTCACCAAATTGACCAGAACCTCCTGATTGTTTTTTGTGTCTGAAATCAGCCTTTGCCGATTTTGTAATAGTTTCCCTGTATGGTATTTTAGGTGCTATAAATGTTGTTTCAATTTTATGGATATTATCTAAATGCCATTTTACTGTATTTAAATGGAATTCGCCCTGTCCATGGAGAATAAGTTGTTTTAATTCCTTAGAGTACTCCATAATTACAGTAGGGTCTTCTTCGCTCATTCTATGAAGTACTTCTCCTAATTTTTCATCATCTGATTCGTTAACTGCTTTGATGGCAGTTCGGAATTTAGGATCAGGGAATTTCATAGCGGGCATTTTCCAATCTTCCCCTTTTTCGTTAATTGTATGGTTAGTCTTTGATTCCTTTAACTTTACCGTAGCTCCAATGTCACCAGCAATAAATTTTGTTACTTTTTCACGATTTTTACCTGCTACAGCATAAAGTTGAGACAACCTTTCTTTCGCCTGTTTATTTGAATTAATCAAATCCATTCCTTCAGCAACCGAACCCGATAAAACTTTAAAGAATAAAACTTCTCCAAGATGCTGTTCAACAGAATTTTTAAAGATAAAAAGCGAAGTTTTGCCTGAAGCATCACATTTAACTTCTTTTCCATCGCTATTCAATGGGGCAGGCATTTGATCAGGCGAAGGAACAACATTGCCCAGGAATTCCATCAGGCGGCGAACACCCATATTTTTTTTCGCAGAAAGACAAAATACAGGGAATAGGCCTCTATTGATAATACCTGCTTTTATTCCTGCTCTCATCTCATCTTCTGAAAGGCTCTCTTTTTCGAAAAATATTTCCATTAAGCCTTCATCATTCTCAGCAGCAGCTTCAACTAATTGATTATGTAATTCTGTAGCCTTTTCCATCTCACTTTCAGGGACATCCGAAATTTCAGGTTTTCCACCCTCAGGACCCCATTTGTACATTTTCATTAATAGAACATCAATCACTGCATTAAATTCCAATCCTTGATTTACAGGATATTGAATGATAGTAACTTTATTTCCAAAAGATTGTTTAGCGTCTTCAATACATTTTTCAAAGTTTGCCTTGTCGTGGTCTAATTGATTAATTGCAAGTACAACCGGTTTTTTCAATCGTTCTGCATGCCTCCAAATAATACCAGTACCAGTCTCTACGCCATGTTGAGCATTGATTAGCAAAAGACCTGTATCGGTAACATTTAATGCAGAAATAACACCTCCAATAAAATCATCTGCACCGGGAGTATCAATGATGTTTAGTTTTTTTCCTAGCCATTCAGTGTAAAGTACGGTTGAAAAAACTGAACATTCCCTGTCGTGCTCAATTTCATGATAATCAGATACTGTGTTCTTTTGACCCACATCACCACGTCTGTTAATTACGCCACCTTCGAAAAGCATAGCTTCAGCCAACGTGGTTTTTCCTAAACCGGCATTGCCTAAAAGCGATAAATTTCGAATATCTTTCGTTTCGTATACTTTCATTTTATCCTTTTTAAGTTGTTAATATATTAGTATTATCAATAGTTGCTTACTGGTATTTTTTTTAATCCGGTCAAAATTAATAAAATTTTGCATACCTGCAACCTTTAGCTACCTGCTAAAAAAAATCTTTTCAAAACCCTGATTTGAAAGACTTTTGATGTTGCTTAATAATAGAATATGCAAATATGCAGTGTAATTATAAATATTTATCTAAAAAACTATTTTCACCTTATATATTATAGGAACTTCTTTTAATTAAATATCAACATTGTTGCAAAAATATGGATGAGGATAATCATGTACTTTCGACAGAAAAATTACTTATAGAAAAGGAAATATTTGTGTTGTTTTTTTGAAAAATCATCTGTTAAAACTTAAAATATGGCTTATCAATACGATATATCATCATAAAAGTAAAAAAAAAAGACTATGTGGACAGCATGTAAGTATTTGTAAATGAATATATTTTGATGATTTGTAATCATGCTAATCAAAATAATAGATAAATTCTTTAAACTTTCTATTGTAGAAAAGAAAATATCTTATACCTTTGCAGACCAATTTTAACGGATAAATTTAACAAATTATATAGTCTTTATGCCTACAATTCAGCAATTAGTAAGAAAAGGAAGAGCAAAAATACAGGAAAAAAGTAAAGCTCCTGCCTTAGATAATTGTCCTCAACGCAGAGGTGTTTGTGTCAGGGTATATACAACAACACCAAAAAAACCAAATTCAGCTATGAGAAAAGTAGCAAGGGTAAGGTTAACCAATGGGAAAGAGGTAAATGCCTATATACCTGGAGAAGGACATAACCTGCAGGAACACTCAATTGTGCTCATTCGCGGGGGTCGTGTAAAAGATTTACCAGGTGTAAGGTATCACATTATACGAGGAGCACTAGATACTTCAGGCGTTGAAGGAAGAACTCAACGACGATCAAAATATGGAACTAAAAGACCAAAAGATAAAAAGTAGTTAAATCGTTGAATAAACAAAAATGAGAAAGAGAAAACCAAAAAAGCGGATTTTATTACCAGATCCAAAATTTAACGATACACTGGTCACCAGGTTTGTGAATGATTTGATGATTTCTGGCAAGAAAAATATTTCTTACAATATTTTCTACAGTGCTTTAGACATTGTAAAAGAAAAGCTTCCAGTGCAGGACAAAACCCCATTGGATATTTGGAAGAAAGCATTAGAAAACATCACACCAATGGTAGAAGTTAAGAGTCGACGAATTGGCGGAGCAACTTTTCAAGTACCTATGGAAATCAGACCTGAAAGAAAAGTGTCTATCAGCATTAAATACATGATTACATTTGCCAGGAAACGCAGCGGAAGGACAATGGGTGAAAAATTAGCAGCCGAAATTATTGCGGCTTATAATGAAGAGGGAGGTGCATACAAAAAGAAAGAAGATATGCACAGAATGGCAGAAGCGAACAAAGCCTTTGCATTCTTTAAATTTTAGAAGAGGCGATTAAAAAAATGAAGCAAGATTTAAAATATACAAGGAACATTGGTATCATGGCTCATATTGATGCCGGCAAAACCACAACAACTGAGAGAATTCTTTTTTATACAGGAATAACTCATAAGATTGGTGAGGTGCATGATGGAGCCGCTACCATGGACTGGATGGTACAAGAGCAGGAAAGAGGTATTACAATTACTTCTGCTGCTACAACTACTTTTTGGAAATATAACGACAATGAGTACAAAATAAATATTATTGACACTCCTGGTCACGTTGATTTTACAGTTGAAGTTGAAAGGTCTTTGAGAGTACTTGATGGTGCAGTTGCAGTTTTTTGTGCAGTAGGCGGTGTTGAGCCTCAGAGTGAAACTGTTTGGCGCCAGGCTGATAAATATAAAGTGCCTAGAATGGCCTTTATTAATAAAATGGATAGGAGTGGTGCTGACTTTTTTAGTGTTGTCTCTCAAATTCAAGATAAGTTAGGCGCAAATCCGGTTCCATTGCAAATTCCAATAGGAGCTGAGGAAAACTTTAAAGGAATAGTTGACCTTATTGAAAGACGCGCAATTGTGTGGGTGGAAGATAAGGAAATGGGAATGAAATATGAATACATTGACATTCCTGAAGATTTGAAAGAAACTGTTGAAGAATGGCGTGAAAAATTGGTTGAGGCAGTTGCTGAATCTGATGATGCCTTTCTTGAAAGATTTTTCGAAGACCGTGAATCTATTACAATTGAAGAATTTATGGCAGTTACCCGGAAAGCAGTTATCGATATGAAAATCGTACCTGTATTTTGTGGTTCTGCATTTAAAAATAAAGGTGTTCAAAGATTGCTTGATGGTATTGCAGGCTTATTACCAAGTCCGTTAGATATTGAAGCAATAAATGGATACAACCCTAAAAATGAACAAGCTGTTGTGCGACACCCTTCTGATGAAGAGCCACTTTCTGCTTTGGCTTTTAAAATAGCCACAGATCCTTTTGTAGGCCGCCTGGCATATATCAGGGTTTATTCAGGGGTACTCCAGGCTGGTTCTTATGTTTACAATCCAAGAACCCAGAAAAAAGAAAGAATTTCCCGATTATATCAAATGCACGCAAATAAGCAAAACCCAAAGGACGAAATCCGGGCTGGAGATATTTGCTCTGCTGTTGGTTTTAAAGATATCAGAACAGGTGACACCTTATGTCCTGAGTCACATCAAATCGTACTTGAGTCAATGACTTTTCCTGTACCAGTTATTGGTGTTGCTATTGAGCCTAAAACCCAAAAAGATTTAGACAAGCTTGGCGTAGCATTAAATAAACTGGCCGAAGAAGACCCAACATTCCAGATTAAAACTGATGAAGCCACTGGGCAGACTGTTATAAGTGGAATGGGTGAACTTCACCTTGAAATTTTACTTGATAGGCTAAAAAGGGAATTTAAAGTAGAATGCAACCAGGGAGCTCCCCAAGTTGCATATAAAGAAGCAATTACTGGAACAGTAGAACACAGAGAAGTGTTCAAAAAACAAAGTGGTGGTAGAGGTAAATTTGCAGATATTATCATTTCTATTGGTCCAGCTGATGATGGACATGTCGGTCTGCAATTTATCGACCAGGTAAAAGGTGGTAACATTCCACGTGAATATATTCCATCTGTTGAAAAAGGTTTTAAAGACGCTATGTCAAATGGGCCTCTTGCTGGATATCCTTTAGACAGCTTGAAAGTTACGCTTATTGATGGTTCTTATCACGCAGTGGATTCTGATCAGTTGTCTTTTGAATTAGCTGCAAAAATGGCTTTCAGACATGCTACATCTAAAGCAAAACCAATCTTGCTTGAGCCTATTATGTCAGCCGAAGTTGTTACTCCCGAAGAATACATGGGTGATATCATTTCGGATTTTAACAAAAGGCGTGGTCAAATTGAAGGCATGGAATCAAGAGGTAATGCCCGTGTGGTAAAAGCCAAAGTTCCGCTATCAGAAAAATTTGGATATGTTACAGTTTTAAGAACTTTATCATCCGGACGCGCAACTTCAACTATGGAGTTTTCGCACTACAAAGCTGTACCTGAGGGTATTGCAAAAGAAGTTATTGCAAAAAATATGGGTAAAACTGAATAATAAATAATCTCATGAGTCAGAAGATTCGCATAAAGTTAAAATCTTACGATCACAATTTAGTTGATAATTCAGCAGAGAAAATTGTGAAAACAGTGAAAGCAACAGGTGCAGTGGTTAGTGGTCCAATTCCATTGCCAACACACAAGAGAATTTTTACTGTGTTGAGATCAACTTTCGTTAATAAAAAATCACGTGAGCAATTTCAACTCTCATCATTTAAAAGGCTAATTGACATTTATAGCTCAACGCCAAAGACAATTGATGCACTTATGAAATTGGAACTGCCTAGTGGGGTTGAAGTAGAAATAAAAGTATAAGCTTTTAAATTAAGTAAAAGATGCCAGGTTTAATAGGAAAAAAAATCGGGATGACATCCGTTTTCAGTGCCGAGGGAAAAAATATTCCATGCACTGTTATAGAAGTCGGGCCTTGTGTTGTAACTCAAATCAAAACAATTGAGAATGATGGTTACAATGCTGTTCAGCTAGCTTTTGATGATAAAAAGGAAAAGCATTCAACTAAAGCTGAAATTGGGCATTTTAAAAAAGCCAATACCGTGCCTAAAAGGAAAGTTATTGAGCTTAAGGGATTTGTGAAAGACTGGAAACCAGGTGATATCATCACCGTTGATTATTTTCAAGGAGATCCATGGATAGATGTTATTGGAATTAGCAAAGGTAAAGGTTTTCAGGGTGTAGTTAAAAGACATGGTTTCCGTGGTGTTGGCGATGCTACACATGGTCAGCATAACAGATTAAGAGCTCCTGGGTCATTAGGTGCTTCATCCTATCCATCTAGAGTTTTTAGAGGACTTAGAATGGCAGGAAGAACTGGAAATGACAGGGTTAAAATTCTTAACCTTAAAGTGATGAAGTTGATCCCTGAGAACAACTTATTAGTAGTTAAAGGTTCCGTACCGGGGCCCAAAGGTTCATATATAATTGTTGAGAAATAATGGAACTGAAAGTATATAATATAAAAGGTGAAGATACTGGCCGACAAATTACTCTTAACGACACTATTTTTGGGATTGAACCTAATGATCATGCCATTTATCTGGACGTAAAACAATACATGGCTAATAATAGGCAAGGAACCCATAAATCAAAAGAGCGAGCTGAGATATCAGGAAGTACAAGGAAGTTGAAAAAACAAAAAGGTACAGGAACTGCAAGATTTGGTAGTATTAAAAGTCCTATCTTTAGGGGCGGAGGCCGTATTTTCGGTCCTAAACCAAGAGATTATCGATTTAAACTAAATAAGAAACTTAAACAATTAGCTCGAAAATCTGCTTTATCGTATAAAGTACAGAGTGATAGTTTAATTGTTGTGGAAGACTTCAATTTCGAGGCTCCAAAAACTAAAGAATTTCAATTGTTGAAAAACAATTTGAAAATAGCTGATAAAAAATCACTTTTAGTTTTAGGGGAAGCAAATAATAATATATATTTGTCCTCCAGAAATTTACAGGGTTCCAAGACCATAACAGTTTCTGAATTAACAACTTACGACATCCTTGACGCTAAAGCAATAGTACTTGCAGAAAGTTCAATTGATGCTCTTGAAAAAATATTTTAGAGATGGAAATTTTGATAAAGCCAATTATAACTGAAAAAATGAATGCTCAAAGCGAAAAAATGAATCGTTTTGGCTTCATTGTCGACATTAACGCAAATAAAATTCAGATAAAAAAAGCTGTTGAAAGTTTGTATAATGTTAGTGTTGATTCTGTAAACACAATGCGTTACGCTGGCAAAACTAAATCTAGATTTACAAAAACTGGTGTCGTTCGAGGTAGGGCAAATGCTTTTAAAAAAGCAGTAGTTACATTGATTGAAGGAGATACCATAGATTTTTATAGCAATATTTAAGAAAAATGGCTGTACGAAAAATTAAACCGACCACTCCGGGACAAAGAGGGAAGATCATAAGTACATTTGAGGAGATAACAACTAATATCCCTGAAAAATCGTTATTACGTTCTAAAAAAAATTCAGGTGGACGTAACAATTCTGGTAAAATGACTGTTCGAAATATCGGCGGTGGTCATAAAAAGAAATACAGAATTATCGATTTTGCTCGTGATAAGGAGGGAGTTCCTGCAAAAGTGAGTACTATTGAATATGATCCAAACAGATCAGCTCGTATTGCACTATTAGTGTATGCTGATGGAGAAAAAAGATATATTATCGCGCCTAATGGATTAAAAGTAGGACAAGAACTTAACGCTGGTAAAGGTGTTGCCCCAGAAGTTGGAAATTCACTATATCTGTCTGATATTCCCTTAGGTACAGTGATACATAATATAGAAATGAGACCAGGTGCAGGAGGAGTAATAGCGCGTAGTGCCGGCTCTTATGCTCAATTGACTTCAAGGGATGGTAAATATGCTATTGTTAAGATGCCATCAGGTGAAACCAGGATGATTTTAATTACTTGTAAAGCTACAGTGGGTTCTGTATCTAATTCAGACCATGCATTGGAGCGTTCCGGTAAAGCAGGTAGAAGCAGATGGTTAGGTCGTAGACCTAGAGTCAGAGGTGTAGCTATGAACCCGGTAGATCACCCAATGGGTGGTGGTGAAGGACGTTCATCAGGCGGACATCCAAGGTCAAGGAAAGGCTTGTTAGCTAAAGGATTTAAAACCAGAGCTAAGAAAAAGGCATCCAATAAGTACATTATAGAAAAAAGAAAGAAATAATCCTTTTATAAATTGAATTATGAGTCGTTCACTAAAAAAAGGTCCATTTATTAATTATAAGTTAGAAAAGAAAGTACTTGCCATGACTGAGTCAGGTAAGAAAGCTGTAATTAAAACTTGGTCGCGTAGTTCGATGATTTCACCTGATTTTGTGGGACATACAATTGCAGTACACAATGGAAATAAGTTTATTCCGGTGTATGTTACAGAAAATATGGTTGGTCATAAATTAGGTGAATTTGCACCTACCAGGATATTCCGTGGACACGCCGGAAACAAAAAGCGTTAATGAAAGATTCCAAAAGATAACAATATAAGAAATGGGAGCAAGAAAACATAATCGTGCAGAAGCGATAAAAGAGGCAAAGAAAACAAAATATTACGCAGTATTAAAAAATTGCCCAACATCACCTAGGAAAATGAGGCTTGTTGCCGGATTAGTACGTGGTGTGGGTGTTAAGCGTGCACTTGATGTTCTTAAATTCAGCCCCAAAGAAGCTTCTCGTAGAATGGAAAAGCTTGTATTGTCAGCAATTGCAAACTGGCAAAATAAAAATGAAGGTGTTAGAATGGAAGACGCTAATCTTTATGTCAAAGAAGTATTTGTTGATTCAGCAAGAGTTCTTAAAAGACTTAGACCAGCACCTCAGGGAAGGGCACATAGAATTCGAAAAAGATCGAATCATGTTACAATTATTTTAGAAAGCAAACAAATTTCAGAGTAGATGGGACAAAAGGTAAATCCGATTAGCAATAGGTTAGGAATCATTAAAGGTTGGGATTCTAACTGGTTTGGTGGAAATAATTACGCCAATAAATTAGTAGAAGATACTAAAATCAGAAATTATTTGAAAGTTCGTTTGGCAAAAGCCAATGTTTCAAAAATTGTTATTGAGCGTACCTTAAAACTTATTACTGTAACTGTACATACTTCACGCCCAGGAATTATTATTGGTAAAAGTGGTCAGGAAGTTGATAAGCTGAAGGAAGAATTGAAAAAAATTACCAAGAAAGAAGTCCAAATCAACATCTTTGAAATTAAACGTCCTGAATTAGACGCTGTGCTTGTAGGAGCAAATGTAGCTCGTCAAATAGAAGGAAATATTGCTTACAGAAGGGCCATAAAAATGGCAATCGCTTCAACAATGAGAATGGGTGCCGAAGGTATTAAAGTATTGATATCCGGAAGATTAAATGGTGCTGAGATGGCGCGTTCCGAAACCTATAAGGAAGGTAGAATTCCATTACATACTTTCAGAGCTGATATCGATTATCATTTAGCAGAAGCTCATACAAAAGTTGGCCTTATTGGCATCAAAGTATGGATTTTTAAAGGAGAAGTATACGGAAAACGCGATTTGTCACCTAACTTTGGTGTTAAAAATCAGAGGCAAAAGGGCGGATTTAAGAAGCGTAGTAGGAAATAGATTTTTAATTTTTAGTGCGTTATGTTACAACCAAAAAAGACAAAATTCAGAAAGCAGCAAAAAGGACGTATGAAAGGTAATGCTCAACGTGGAAATCAGTTGGCATTTGGATCATTCGGAATTAAAGCTTTGGAAAGCACATGGATTACAGCAAGGCAAATTGAAGCTGCCCGTCAGGCTGTAACTCGTTATATGAAAAGAGAAGGGCAAATTTGGATTAGGATTTTTCCGGATAAGCCGGTTACTAAAAAACCAGCCGAAGTAAGGATGGGAAAAGGTAAAGGCGCACCTGAATTGTGGGTAGCTAGAGTTACTCCTGGAAGGATTTTGTTTGAAGCAGAAGGTGTTTCATACCAGATTGCAAAGGAAGCATTGAGATTGGCTGCTCAAAAACTGCCTATCCCAACTAAATTTATTGTACGACACGATTTTGATGAATCTTTAATTGGTGAATAATGTATCATCCGTATTGGATGCTCCATCTGACAATTAAAATTAAAAAACAGAACAGATGAAAAATGCTGAGATAAAAGAATTAACAGCCAAAGAATTGATTGAAAAACTCGTTGACGAGAAATCAATGCTTGTTCGTATGAAGTTAAACCATGCAGTTTCACCATTAGATAACCCTAACAAAATTGGTGAATCCAGGAGATTAATTGCCAGGTTAAATACAGAAATACGTAAGAGAGAACTTGAAAATAAAGAATAGAACTACTCATCATGGAAAATAGAAATCTACGTAAAGAACGTTTAGGCATAGTGGTAAGTAACAAAATGGAAAAATCCATTGTGGTTGAGGTTAGCAGAAAAATGAAACATCCTATCTACGGAAAATTCATTAAAAAGACTAAAAAATTTATGGCTCACGACGAACAAAATACTTGTAATATTGGTGATTTCGTTAAAATAATGGAAACCAGGCATTTAAGTAAAAGAAAAAGTTGGAGACTTGTCGAAATTATTGAAAAGGCTAAATAATTATGGTACAGCAGGAATCAAGGTTGTCAGTGGCTGACAATAGCGGAGCAAAAGAAGTATTGGTTATTCGCGTTTTAGGAGGTACTAAAAAAAGATATGCCAGTGTTGGCGATAATATTGTTGTATCTATAAAAAGTGCAATTCCTTCAAGCGAAGTTAAAAAAGGAACAGTATCAAAAGCTGTTGTAGTTAGAACCAAAAAAGAAATTCGAAGAGCTGATGGTTCATACATCCGATTCGATGATAACGCAGTAGTATTGTTAAACAATGCTGGTGAAATGCGTGGAACCAGGATTTTCGGCCCTGTCGCCAGGGAGCTTAGAGGAAAATATATGAAAATTATCTCATTGGCACCTGAAGTTCTATAATTTGAAAATTTTATTCCTATGCAAAAGAAATTATATATAAAGAAAGGCGATATGGTTATTGTAAACACTGGTGATTACAAAAACCAAAAAGGCAGGGTGTTAGAAGTGGATAGAAAAAAATATAAAGCCATTGTTGAAGGGGTTAATTTGGTTTCGCGACACACAAAACCAAACTCTGAAAACCCAAATGGCGGTATTGTTAAAAAGGAAGCACCTATTCATATTTCTAATTTGATGCTGGTTGATCCCACAAAAGGAGTTGCTACTAGAGTCGGACGGAAACTAGATGCAAACAATAAATTAGTAAGATATTCTAAAAAATCAAATGAGGAGAT
>JARGGF010001200.1 GCA_029210905.1 Bacteroidales bacterium
AGTATTTGGGGCGACACAACGTTCAGCCCTTCAGTGTTTACTTCTTGTGTTGGATAGCCCGGCTAATACATTTCGCTCGTACGCTGCAACTAATCCGGTTAATACTGCAAATCGGTAGCATCCTCACATACTATGGCCTCTGCTGACTTCTCCATGCCTAGTAGAGCGAAACTAGATGGAGACCTCCCCTGGTAAGAGCATTTTCCTTCAGTCTATCCCTGTCGCATCTACATACCTGCCCTTTTGGTATTCTTAGGGCTTCACAATGATGTGCTTGCTTACCCCAAGCAGATATGCCTCATATGCGCCTTACAAGACATGCTAATCTTGTAATACCTGTTCGTCAGTACAGACTTTTGCCGTTTGGCTTCCTTCACTGCATACCTTGCGGTAAACCAGCTTGCCACTTGCTAATACTTCGGGGCACAGCCTGCCCCGTTGAATAACGGGGACCCCCGCGCATAAGGGACTTGCACCCTCTGGAAAATCTACAGTCCCACAATCTATTTTGGTATTCTGAAAATAAATTTGCATTTTTCGAACTTTTCTCACGACCTTTAGGGAGTAATTTATTCAGAACTTCCAGTTGTGGGCACTGCTACCCATGCAGGGCACACACATCGTGTATAGTGCATTTGGCGAATAGTGCTAATTTCAAGGGTGTTACATCTAATAAACGGTGTACCAGTTTAACAGGTTTGTGCTTCGAATCGCCAACAATACCATACATGTAACAGTAATCGATTATAAATTAAGCCCTCTAGTACTTTTCCATTTTCAAAAAAAATCCAACTTAAACAATCCATCATTTCAAATTAATCTAGCAAATAAACAATCAACCCTGCAAAGTTAGCCCCGTTCTCAAACGCCACAAAAGCTTCCGGCATAAACGTTCTCTACTTTAATTAGCCATATTTCTTTTCTCAACCTTGTCCTCAGCCTC
>JARGGF010001201.1 GCA_029210905.1 Bacteroidales bacterium
CCGAATTAATTAAACTTGATTACAAACAAGGTGAAGCAATAACTGATGATCAATTTAGCGATCTTTTAAATACTTTATTTAAAGTAAAACAATAAATATAAATCATGACAGCTGAAAGCAAATCACAACAAAGATTAATGGGTATGGCGTATGCATACAAAACAGGGAAACTTGAATTGAATGATATGCCTTCAGAAATGCAAGATAAAATAAAAAGCATAGCTGATTCAATGACAGAAAAAGATTTAAAAGATTTTGCTGCAACAAAACATAAAAATTTACCTGAAGTAAAAGAAACATTTGTTTTATCTTTTAATGATTTTTTAAATGAAGGAAAAAGTTTATATACAGATCAGGTTTATGATGATAGTGTATTTTTAGTTTTTAATAAATTATCAGGACAAGAATTAAGAAAAATTGAAAACAATTTAAAAATGGCTAAAAACTATTTAAGTTCAATGTCATTTGATGATCTTGACCCAAAAACAAAGTCACTTGTTTATAATGAATTGAAAGCATTAAAAGGTGATGAAATAAAAGAATCTAAACAAAATAACATGAAAAGACAAGTTCCATCATTTAATGATTTTGTTAATGAAGAAAGTTCGTTAACAAAAAAATTTAAAAATATCGAAAGTCAAACAGATGTATATTCATTCTTGGATAAATTAAAAGCATCAGATTTGTCTAAAATATATTCGGATATTATTTTAAGAAACCCAGAAGAAGATGGATTATCATCAAAAGAAATTAAGCAAACTTTATATAAT
>JARGGF010001202.1 GCA_029210905.1 Bacteroidales bacterium
ATATAGACTTGACCAATACACAAGTAGCTTACAAGAAACTGATTGGGAAACAATAAAAGTCAGAAAAACCACCAAGGGATGGTTGAAATTAGAAGTACATGTTATAGATGTATGGGTATGGGATGGGCAAGAGGATCAAGCAAGACGAAGAACGTTGGTCATAACTAAAACCCAGGATAAGAAGCCCAAAATAAAATACAGTTTTAGTAACGGCAAGTCTGATGAATATACCCATAAGGAGTATGCGTATTTTCAAGTGCAGCGGTATTGGGTCGAAAGGACTTTTGATGATTGTAAAAATGAGTTGGGCATGTCAGATTATCAAATAAGAAAATGGATTGGATGGCATCATCATCAATCACTGGTAATGCTGGCAGCTCTGTTTCTGCTAAAAGAAAAAATAGAAAATGAACAGGAGTACCCATTAATGAGTGTAAGAGATGCAAGAATATTAATAATAATTGAATTGTTTGGAACAGAAGAACAATATGATAAAAGACTGGAACAGATGAAAATAAGGCATCATAATAGACAAAAAGATATTGACAGGTATTACAGGTATGGAGAGTTATGGGAATAAAAATTTATAGTCGTAAAGTAGAATTAGGAACACTTCGTTTTTCTAAAAGCAAATAATTATTAACCTGTCTGACAATATCTACCTTGCTTTTAAAATCAATGTCTTTATTATGAACAAGTGCGGACCTTAAAGGAAAACTTAATCCATTTCCACTTGAAAAGGTAAATGGTAAAATT
>JARGGF010001203.1 GCA_029210905.1 Bacteroidales bacterium
GATTTGAATTAATTTCTTAAATATATCTTGAGTAAATGGCATTATCAGGGAAGGCTATGAGACTACTTCGTTTAGTTAGTTTAACATAAAGAATCTTTGGATTGGAATTTCAGAATACATGACCTGTTGTTTGAATTTCAGCGCATTACATAAATTAGTAGATTTGCTCATCATTTACCCGGGGTTATTGAAAAGTTCATCCACTTCGTGCTTATTATTGCTTTAAATTCCAGAAGAGCCTGAGTAACAGGAGATTTAACCATGAACGGCGAAGCTCTCAAGAAGGTAATAATCCCTTAAGAAGTGCTGGGTAATAATAATGAATAAAGTTGAACTGTGTAAAGGGTTCAACTATTTTTATAATATTTGAATGTGTTTGCTCTAAAAGTTATTATTAAATTTAGAATATTTGCGGCTATTTTTAGAACTTAGCCGTAATATGTTATTTCACAACCAAACCAGAATTGATTATTCCACCTTCTTTACTGGTATTTTGGTTTGCAGGGTCTAAAATCCACCGGTCATCCACTACAAATTTATAGCTATGGCTACCTAAACTCATTTCTAATTCACCCATCCATCCATCTTTTTGTTTTATTAATGGATTGTTTTTGGGATCCCAAAAGTTGAAAGAACCTGCTATAAATACTTCTTTAGCATCCAAATATCCATTGAGCTTAAATTG
>JARGGF010001204.1 GCA_029210905.1 Bacteroidales bacterium
TTTTCTAGGGGGTGTCTGAATACTTACCTCTTATCAATGCCCTCTTGGTCTGCATCAATAATAATACCTATTTTGTTAATATTTCCTTTTTCAATTTCAACTTTAAGCTCATTTAACCTAAATTTTAAATTTGCCATTCCACCTAAACATTCAAAATCATCAATAGTACAAATTGGACTATCCACTGCAAGATTAGCAGTTAGTTCCAAATGACTAATAAATGCTTCTATAAAAAATTTATCATTATCACTTTCAACTATTAATATGTTTTTACTCACCTCTTATGCTCCCTTTATGAGATAAGGCATATTCTAATTGATCTTTATCTCTTTTCTGAGCAGAAATCATATTGCTTTTTTTATTTTTAAAAAACTCAAAGTATGCTCCATTTCTCGAATCAGAAACCTCATTAAAGACTTCAATGCACTCTTTTGAGTGAGTAGTAATAAATAATTGACAATTTGCATCCTTACTCGCGGCAAAAATTATACGCCATAATTTATCGTAATTTGTATAGTGAATTCCATTTTCGATTTCATCAATAAACAAAAAACCATCTTGGCTAGCCCAAATAGCACATAATATTGCTATATACCTATTGACCCCGTCACCAAGTGCAGACAATAAAATAGGCACATCCCTATCCTTTACTTCTACCTTCAAAACAAT
>JARGGF010001205.1 GCA_029210905.1 Bacteroidales bacterium
CTGAAAAAATGTTGAAAATACAAATTTTTAGTGTTAAAAGGTAGTGTGTAGCATGAAATTATTCCAGAGGGTGTAAGTCCCTTACGGGCGGGGGTAACGCCCCGAACCGTTAGCAAGTGGCAAGCTGGTTTACCGTAAGGTATGCAGTGAAGGAAGCCAACCGGCAAACTCCGGTACTGACGAACAGAAACTGGATACGAGGCTTAATAAACCGGATGAGCAAGCACATCATTGTGACGTCCAAAAGCCTGAAAAGGAGTGTGTTTATTGAGTAGATTCAGCAGGGATTGGAGGAAGGAACATGCTCTTACCTGGGGAGGTCTCACCTGTCTGTAACGATTGGTGAGAAGTCAGCAGAAGCCATAGTACCTAACAGTAACGAGCTACATTAGATGTGGAGGTCTCACAAGTTAGGGAAGGGCTGAACGTTAAGTTGTTCCAAATGCTGCATGGAAGCATTCCGTTAGCGCGGATTCTAGCCTTGCATTAAGCGGAACAGGGAAACAACAAATTGAAACTAAAATGATTGAACAAATTCTTACACGGAAGAATATGTTACGGGCCATGTATAAAGTCCAGAAGAACCACGGTTCGGCAGGAGTTGATTATATGCCGGTAACCAAACTGTCGGAACTGATGTCGATAGACAAAGAAGTACT
>JARGGF010001206.1 GCA_029210905.1 Bacteroidales bacterium
CGCGCGGAAGCTTGTGACGAAACAAAGCGAACTATATTCGCCGGCTTTGGACTTGGATTTGAAACGGCAAATGAAAATTATTATCTTGTCCGTTCTAAATATATCAAAGGAACATAACTTTAAAAATCAAACAAATGGCACAAATGACACTTGAAGAAAAGAAAACCTATTTTGCGCTTTCTTGCCGGGTTGCGAATGTTAATATTTCCGACCCGAAGGTTTTGGATTTAATGGTTGAATTGTATGACAAGATGCTTGAAAAAAGTGGGAATGTCGATTTAACTGAAATCAAAAAAATTCATGACAAGTACCTGAAGCCCGAAACCAATGAAAAAGCCGAAAAATCAATTCCTCAAAGGGGCTGATCGGAATTTGATTACCCGCAAGAATGAAGAAATTCAGCGGGTAATTAAATACCAACACCGCCTTCCGAAAGAACAGCGGGATGAAAGGTTATTGAACCGGGCCAAGGAACAGGCGAAAATTTATAAACGTTGGTTAAGCAACTAAAATATTTGGTAGTTCTAAATTTTTGTTTAATTTTGTATATAACCAAAAAACAAGATTATGGGCTATTTAGACAACAATTTGCCGCCGGGCGTTTCTCCAAACGATCCGCATTTCAACCCGCCGGAACTTGTGGAATGTGGCAAGTG
>JARGGF010001207.1 GCA_029210905.1 Bacteroidales bacterium
TCCAATAAACTTAACAAAATTGAAAAAAAAATAAATAATCCTTGTTGCCCTGCTTAATCCGTGCTAACTTCTCCAGACACTGGTGGAATTGTGTTCCATCGAAAACCTATAAAAACATAAGAAGTCAGTTTACTATTGGGTATTGCTTGCGCGAAAATAACCCCAAAATCCGCCTGGCGGAGGCTTATTGGAGCGTTGGCTCGGGAGTTTCATTTCTGATTATTAACGGCTTACAAATTGTGTTTTTTTTACCGCAGAGCAGAGAGCCGCAAAGTGTTAGATAACAGCATTTTGATTCTGCGTTCCTTTGCGAAAACTTGGCGTTTCTCTGCGGTTAAATGAAATTGTATTATCGATAATTGCTTAAGCGAGAGTAACCTACAAATCCGCTGGCGGAGGCTTATTGGACCGTTGGCTTGGAAATTTCATTTCTGATTATTATCGGCTCACAAAGAATGTCTTTTTACTGCAAAGAGCCGCGAAGTGTTAAATAACAGTATTTTGGTTCTGTGTTGCTTTGCGGTTAAGGCATTTGGTTGCGGCTGGCTGAAGTAACAGAAAAATACCGGCAAACAGGATTAGGCCCAAATATCATTATCAAAGCAGACAACTAAATATGAAT
>JARGGF010001208.1 GCA_029210905.1 Bacteroidales bacterium
AAAAAGGGCTTCTTTTCCAGATTTTTCTGAAATAGCATTTCCCATAGCATAAGTATTTGTTCCTAAAAACAAATCTATTTTATTTTAAGAAATAGGAGGACAGCTTATTTAGAATGAATCTTAGTAGTAATATCATCTGAGCTAAAATATTCCTGTTTAACACCATTTCTTAAATTGCTTTTATAAATAAGGAAATTATAATTAATGCTTTCCTGATAAATAATTTGGGCATAATAATTATTTTTCTAACCTTATACTTCTAAGCCGTTTTTAAAAAACAAGCTAATGACCCAACATGATTCTCATTCCAGTGTGCTCTTAAAAACCAATAAAAAGTCCTGACTATCCCTCAATTCACCAGACCAGGCCTTAATCCTCTTAAACTTCGGTTTTAATTGTAAGTTTCCGGGTCGGGTGAAGCGGAAGTCGCCAATGAATGTATTTACAAATGCTTTTTATTCTTCAGTCTGTTTTTTTAATAATTCTTCGGCTTGTCTTTTTGCAGTAACATCAGTAACTATTGTCATTAGTTTTTCAATATTTTGATCTTTAACAATTGGTACATATTGAAGCTCAAGGTACTGAACACCATCAGAATCTTCTTTT
>JARGGF010001209.1 GCA_029210905.1 Bacteroidales bacterium
GTCTTTTTTTATTGATAACTCTTCTTTCCATACGCTTGGAATTATAATAATTCCACTAACTGCTGAACCTATAGAACATCTTTATGATTAACAACGCCACCATAATTTTTATCGTACACATACTCCTTAAGAACATTAACTAAAATTCCAGCACTTTTTATGCGTGATTCCATAAGTAACACTGGAAACTGTAAATGATGTTCCAGCACTTATTTTTGCATGATTTAAATAACCATGTTCATCATGTGAAAATTGTTGATTACAGAGAATAATAATGCAAACAACAAGATTTTAAATTTCATTTATTTTTTTATATCTTGAGCGAGAAACGGGAATCGAACCCGCGACCCCGACCTTGGCAAGGTCGTGCTCTACCAACTGAGCTATTCTCGCAGTAGGATTGAAAACACGTGTCAATGTGTTTTCAATCAATTACTCTGAATAAATGGCTGGCATTATACCAACTAGCAATACCTGACTAATCACAGATTTGTAACACACAATGGCATTAATCGCTAATACACACAAGATTTCATTTATTCGTTTACAGTCAAATACAAAATTATAGGCACATTTACAAATTTAATTGACTGATGGATAAATTC
>JARGGF010000120.1 GCA_029210905.1 Bacteroidales bacterium
GTGCATCAAATTGAATAATCCTGCCCAGGTTCATTACTGCAACATGTGTTCCCAAAGCAAATGCTTCGTGCAAATCGTGAGTTACCATTATAAATGTGATTCCCAGTTTTTTGTGCATTTCTTTGAGCTCAATTTGAAGTTTCCTGCGGGTAATATTGTCGAGTGCGCCAAAAGGTTCGTCCATCAATACAATTTCTGGCTGCGAAGCAAGCGCCCTTGCAACGCCCACCCTCTGTTGTTGCCCACCGCTTAAATTAGATGGGAATGAAGTCAATTGTCTTTCATCGAAACCCATCATTTGTGATAAAGCATTTACTCTTTCGTTACGGATATTTTGCTCCATACCTGAGATACTTAATACAAATTCTATATTCTGCCTTATTGTAAGATGCGGAAATAGGGCACCACTTTGAATGACATAGCCAATACTCCTGCGCAGCTCAATTTCATCCCAGTAATTAATATTTTTATCCATTACCATTATTTCGCCTGAATCAAACGCTGTCATTTTGTTAATTGAACGCAACAAGGTTGTTTTACCACAACCACTTGGACCAATAATAGTTACAAATGATCCACGCAATACAGACAAAGAAACATCTTGTATTGCTTTTGTCCCATTTTGATAAGCTTTGTTCAGATTTTGAATATCTATGATTGAATCAGCCACAACCTCAGTTTTATATTAAATGATGTATTTCTAAAAAGTTAAGTGCCACTTTTTCGGGTGTCTTTTTACCTATCTCTACTTCATAATTCATTTGTTGCATGGTAGAATCGGAAATAAGACCTTCCAATTTCATTAATAGGTTTTTAAGTTCAGGATACTTTTGAAGCGTTTGGTTTCTGATTACAATTCCAGCGTGATAGGCAGGAAAAAACATTTTATCGTCTTTTAGAACACTGAGTTTTAACTGGCGGATTCTTGAATCGGTTGAAAAGGCATTAATAACATTTACTGTATGGTTTTCTAATGCTTGAAATTTCAGATTGATATCCAGTTCAACATTGTTTTTGAAATGAAAGGGATATACCTTTTCTAATCCGGGGAACCCATCTTCACGCTCAAAAAAATCGAACTCTGCTCCAAAATCAAATTGATTACTTTTGGCAGCCAAATCAGAAAATGTAGTGATGTTTTTCTTTTTTGCCAGTACTTCGGGCAAAGCCAGTGTGAATGTATTATTAAATCCCAGGCGACAAATCCAAATCAAATTAAATTGATCGGAATAGGCATTTTTTAAAGCAAAAAATAAACTGTCGGCATTTTTGATTTGCTGATTTTTAAGTACAAACAACCATGCAGTCCCTGAGTATTCTGGATAGATATCTATTTCACCAGTCAGCATTGCCGGATGAATATTTGAAGTACCGCCACCAATGCCAAATTTACGTTCAACTTCTAAATCAGTATTCGCTACGATATATTTTGCAATAATTTCACCCAATATGTATTGTTCCGAAGTTGGTTTTGATGCCACTACAATTGTTCTGTTTGAATTATCTGAAGAATGAAAAATGGTAAAAAGTGAAATCAAAACTATAAATACTATTATTGCTGCATATTTATACCACCCATTTTTTTTTGTTACCCGAATATATCTTGCTTTAACAGATTTTTCGTATAACCCAATCAGCAAATCGGCAAAAAGGGCTAAAAATGCTACGGATAATGAACCAGCGATAATTAATGATGAATTGTTTGTGTTAATGCCCCTGTAAATTGCCTGGCCAAGGCCACCTGCACCAATAAACGATGCAAGTCCGGCCAGTGCAATAGTCATAACTACCATAGTCCGAAAACCGGCTAAAATTGTTGGAAATGCCAAAGGCCATCTGATACGGATAAAAATCTGCAAGGGTGTTGCACCCATGCCTTTAGCTGCATCAAGCAATTGAGGGTCAACTTCATTCAATCCGGTAAACGTGTTTCTGATAACAGGTAATAACCCATAAATAACCAAAACAAGCAAAGCGTTTAAATAACCAATGCCAACAAGCGGAATAAAAAGACCGAACATTGCAATGGATGGTATGGTATAAAGGAAGTTGACAATACCAAGCACTATCCGCCGTAGTTTACTTTTGTAAAGAATAAGGATTCCGGCAGCCAAACCAATAAAAGTTATGATAAAAATAGCCCCAAAACTTAGAAAAATATGCTGAACCAGAAGTTCATAGAGATAATCGCTCCGTTCGGTTATTGTTTTAAAGAAATCGCTCAAATGGTTCATCCTTTCAATTTCAATCGTTCATACTTATGCCTTTTCCCAAAGCGAATCAACGAAATAATTTCGTTTATCAGAAAAATTATGGTCAATACGAAAACTAAAACGTTTAGCTAGATTTTCAATGGTTTGAATATCAAATTTTCTTGAACGCTCCATGAAAATTGCTTCGAATTTTTCAAAATGAAAACTTTGTCCAAGTGTTTCAATATCAATGGTTTGTTCTACGCTTGAAACCAAAAAACTTTTTACTTCTCCATTAATAGGATGATAATCAGTATGATGTTCAAAGTTATCCAGGTTAAAATTGGCATTTAGCTCCCTGTTTAGGCGGGTTAACAAGTTCAGGTTAAAATTGCGTGTATGCCCGTGTGGATCGTTGTAGGCACTCATGATCACTGCCGGCGATTTTTTTAAATCAAACCCAATAAGCACCTTATCGCCTTTATTGCAAAGCAATGAAAGTTGTTCAAGAAATTGGTTTATTTCACTATCTGCAAAATTACCGATATTTGAGCCAAGAAAAAAAATGATTTTCCGTTTACTTGCTTGTCCGTTCAATTTTTTAATTTCGCTAAAATAATCACCAGTTTTGGCATCCACGTTAAGACCCGGTATTTCCAATTTAATGCTTTTAACCAATTCATTATTAGCTTTTTTACTAATATCTATAGGAATGTATTTTATAGTGGTAGCATTGTTGTTAAGAAATTGTAAAAGTACTTTTGTTTTAAGGCCGTCGCCAGCACCCAATTCAATTAAATCGAAGCTCTTTGAACCATTAAAAAATGAATCGGCAAGTTGTTGCTTATGAGTGGCGAAAATTTCATATTCACAATCCGTAAGGTAATATTCAGGCATATGCATGATATCCTGAAAAATGGAGCTGCCTTTATCATCATAAAAATATTTTGAGAGCAGGTATTTTGGATTGGAAGAAAGCCCAATTTTGGTATCCTGTGCAATTTGAGAAAGTAAGGTAAGTTGTTCCATAGTTAGTGCTGCAATTTGAGTAGTTTAAATTTTGATTTAAATGATTTTATTGAAATTTCATTCAGGAATGAGGCGTACCGGTTTCAAAAGGATTATCCGGATCATTGCTCCACTCGAACCAACCACCATCATAAACCGAAACCCATGGCCAACCCATCAGCCAGGCATTAAACCACGCTTCGCTGCCACGCCAGCCTGTTCCACAATAAAATGCGAGGTGTTTGTCGGGTGTTATCCCGTTTTTTATCCAAATCTCCTCAATTTCATGATATTCGCGTGTTGTGTGGTCTAAATTTCGATAGTTTTCCATATGGTAAGCATCGCTTCCACAATCAGCAAATACAGCACCCGGGATACGTCCTTTGGCTTCAATATAATTATAGCCACTAACTTCTCCAATATATTCAGGCCAACTACGTACACAAACCAATTCGGCTTTATCAGATGCCAGTATATGCTTGGCTTCAGGTGTATCAACTGCCAATTCAGGTTTTACGGGGATGTTTGCACCAAATTCAGCGACAGGCTTTTTGGTCTCTTCGGCATAAGAAATTTCAAATCCTTCGTCTATCCAGGACTGAAAACCACCGTTCAAAATCCTGACATCTTTTACCCCTGCATACATCATAATAAAAGCATTGCGGATGGCTCCTATATCGCCGGCAGCACTGCCTGGAAATTCATCGGCATTATCCGGGAACATAAATTTGCCATATAAAATTACAGTTGTATCTGCGGTAATCCCATGCTGTTCAAGTGCTTGTTTTATTTCTTCTGTTGTCCGCCTGTTCCATGTTTCAGGGGCTTCAAGTGCCAGTGTATCCATATCAATAGCTCCCGGGATGTGGCCACTTAAATAGGCATCTCTGTTTCTGTAATGAGAATGGACAATCACAAATTTATCATTTTCGTATTCAGCAGGTATTTGGCCTTTTATAAGCGTATTCACCCAGCTTGCGGATACCAGGTGCCGGTAATTTTTCAGGTATTCCATTGGAAGTTGTTCATTTGCAGACCATTCTTCTACAAACTGATTATAAACTGAAAGGTTTTGATATCCGGCTTTTTGAAAAAAAATGGCCGCTTTTTGGGTATCTTCAGGTTTAGACCCATAAATAACAAGATTATCTTCAGGTAGAATACCTTTTTTTCTAACTATTTCTATCCAATCCATATAATTGGTCCATTTCAAAGGCAGCGATTTTGCACTTTTGATATGACCGCCACGCAGCTCAATATTTAATTTCCATCCATTGTAGGCATCTACCGGGCGTACATCAATAATTTTTGCGCTTTCTGTTTTTAGAATCAATTTGAGATCATCTGTTGTTGCTTTTTTCATCTGTATTTAAATATCTTATTTATGTTTTACTTTCTTGTAATAATATGTTTTATTTGTTTGATTACTAGGTCAAAACAGGGTCAGTGATGATTTCTACCAATGCCGGTCCTTGGTAACTTAAAGCCTTATTTACAGCTTCGGCCAATTCGTCATTTTTGGTAACCCGAATGCCTAAACCTCCACATTGATTTGCATATTCAGCAAAATTGGGATTGTTTAACTGAGTTTGCCAAACGGGCATTTTTACATCTCGCTGCTCTTTTGATATCTTGCCTAACTCATTGTTATTTAAAAGGATATGTGTAATATTCATCTTGCACAAAACCGCTGTATTAAACTCAGCCATATACTGACCAAAACCACCATCGCCGCTAATGGAAATAATGGGATTGCCGGGCATGGCAAAATACGCCCCCATTGCAGCCGGAAAACCAAAACCGATACTACCCAAATAACCGGAAAGTAATACGCGTTGGTTTTTGCATTCAAAATAACGTCCAAAGGAATAAGTATTGTTTCCTACATCCAATGCAATTATGGCATTTTCAGGCAGTATTTCGCTTAATTTATTAAAAATAAACACAGAGTTTATCCCTTTTTTATTGGTTTCTCTGGCCATTTCTGCTTTTTTTTCGCGCCACGCCTGTTTACGGGCTTGAATCTGTTCTTCCTTAATTTGGGAAAGTGAATAATCAGCTAATTTCTCGGAAAATAAATTTGCTGTAATGCCCACATCTCCCCAAATCGGATTGTCAACAGGGTGGAATTTTGCCAAGGCCATTTGTTCATTATCTACCTGAATTATAGGCTTGTACTTGTCAATACCGGTATGCTGCGAAAAGGATGCGCCAAATACAATCAACAAATCGGCAGTGTTCATATAGTGCGCCGATAAAGGTGTGCCGCTTTTGCCTAAAACACCTACTGATAATGGGTGATAATCAGGTATTTGCCCTTTGGCTTTAAAGGTTGTTAAAACCGGGCTTCGCAATTTTTCAGCAAACCTGATGATTTCGTCTATATTGTTTCTTGCGCCATAGCCTACTATAATGGCAGGTCTCTTTGTCTGCCAAATTCTGTACATTGCCAGGTTTACAGCATCCTGTGCAGGTGTTATACGGGTGTCGGCAAGCCTTCCGGTTGGTTCACCGGGGGCTGTATTGCCGGCATCGAGTGTTTGTACGTCATCGGGGACTATCAGGTGCGAAACATTTCGGTTTACAATGGCATTTTTTAAAGCCAGCGAAGTCAATTCGGCATGTTTACTGTCGGGTAATACGATTTTACTAAACGGCGCAACTGCCTGGAATGCTTCGTGTAGGTCAATTTCCTGAAATGAGCCGGGACCAAAGAACTGCGTGTTAACTTGTCCTGTAATTGCCAGTACCGGTGTCCTGTCAACATGTGCATCCCAAAGTCCGGTTAACAGGTTGGTGGCTCCCGGTCCTGCAATGGAAAAGCAAATGGCCGGCTTGCCCGAAATTTTTGAATAGGCCGATGCAGCAAAAGCAGCAGCCCCTTCATGGCGTATTCCAATGTACTGTAAATTTCCTTTTTCTTCCTGTACCCTAAACGCCTCGGCCATACCCAGGTTGGAGTGGCCGACCATACCGAAAACATGCTTAACCCCCCAATTAACAGCAGTTTCTGCAATCAGGTGGCTTACCGTCCATGCCGATTTTACTGGTGGTGCTATTTTAATATAAATACCATCTGTGCGTTCTTCAACTTCAAATGATTTTAAATCAGCATCCTGTCCAAGAGACTTGCCGCTAATGGGGTCAAACGGATGCCCGTGCCATGGACAACGGATGATGTTGTCCTCAATTTTTGCATCAATTATTGGCCCTCCCTGGTGCGAGCAAATTCCATCAATTGCACCATATTTGTCGTCTATTCTCGATAAGAGAATTTGTTGGCTGTGGATACTCAGTTTTTTATTTTGTCCGTTTTGAAGTTCGTTGATTTGGGCAACTTTTACCCATTCAGGTTCAGCATTTTGGCGTTTTCGGGCAGCTGCCGATATGGTTTTCGCTTCATCGTCTTTGAAAGCGGCATACCAGTGTGCCCCATCACAACGAGGTTTATTACCTGAATGCCCACACCGGCAGAGTGTGTAATGTTCAGGAGATGCATCATCGCCCAAATTGGTATTTTCAATTTTCACTCCTCCACGGATGTAATAAGGGCCATTTTTGGAAATAACTATTTCGGCCTCTTCAAAAAACTCTTTTGTTTCCTTTTCGTTTTCTGAATAGCTAAGCGCACCTGAAGGACACATTTTAATTATCCGTTTTATTTCTTCAATATCAGCACCTTCGGGATCGATCCAAGGTTCAGTGCCCATACGGAAAACTCCTGGTAAATTATCGGTGCAAAATCCGGCATGTGAACAAATACCCCTATTGTCGTGTATAGTTATTTTTTTTCCCTGATAACTTTCTTTCTTATCCGGTACACGATTTTTGCTTTTTCTATCGGTAAAACCAATTTTTGCATGGGATCCATCGCAAAAAGGTTTGTTTTTTGAAGCTCCGCACCTGCACAATGCCATTGTTATTTTGGTTTCAATGGCTTCATTGCGCGAATTAGTAAATTTAACAAGATTTTTTACTTGTAAAGGCCCATTTTTCAGTGGATTAATGACCGGTTTCTTATTTTCCATCAGCAATTATTTTTTGAACTATCTAAGTAATTTGATTCACCAATAAGTTTATTCAAATCCTTCTTCAAAGCCCAAGGTTATTTTATGGTTACGTATTTTGTTAAACATGTTCAATATCAGTAAATTCCGCAACAACTTTATTATCAGTAACAATGTCGGAGACAATCAATTTATGAATATCATCAAGCCCGTTAGTCCTGGCAAATATTTTTAGTTCTTCGCTGGTGGCTTTATAGAAATTTACAAAACCTTCAACACCTTTTTCTGAATCGAAGAGTTTACGAAGTTGTTCATCTTGCGTGGCAATTCCAGCAGGACAAGTGCCTGTATGGCAAACACGGGCCTGGATACAGCCAATAGAAACCAACGAAGCGGTAGCAAGTGCAACAGCATCGGCACCAAGTGCTATGGCTTTTGCAATATCGGCACTTGTGCGAAAACCTCCTGTTATACAGAGCGTTACCTTGCTTTTTACCTTGTCGAGATATTTTCGGGCACGCCGAATTACAAAAATGGGAGGAATGCCTACATTGTCTTTTAAGAATTTAGGAGAGGAGCCGGTTGCCCCTCCACGGCAGTCTATGGTAATGAAATCGGGCCCGGCTTGCAGGGCAAACTCAATATCTTCTTCTATATGCCCTGATGCGAATTTTATCCCTACCGGTTTTCCTCCTGTGATTTGGCGGATATGGTCTACTTTCTGTTTTAGATCACGAATATCGTTTAAGCCGGAAAGCCGTCCTGGTGAAATGGAATCTTCACCCTTACTCAAACCACGGATTTGGGCTATTTCATCACTTACTTTATGTCCGGGCAAATGACCTCCCAAACCGGGTTTAACCCCCTGGCCTATTTTAATTTCAACGGCTTCGGCTTGCATAATGGATTCATCTTTATGAGAAAACGAAGCAGTTCCTAATTCATAAATGAATTTTGTAGCGGCTTTTCGTTCATCAGGAAGTAAACCTCCTTCACCTGAACAAGTCGCAGTGCCAACTATTGAAGCACCTTTGGCCAGTGCAATTTTAGCTTCGCGTGAAAGCGCACCAAAAGACATGTGTGAAACGTAAAATGGAATATCCAATTCGAGTGGCTGTCTTGCCGTTTTTCCAATTATGGTTTTTGTGTTTACCGGAATATCTTCATTTAGCGGCATTTTGTACAATTGTGCACCTTTAAATACCAGGGTATCCCAGCCCGGAAATTCTTTGAGTGTTGACATGGCAGAGTTTTCACTTTTTCCGGTGGCCGCTAATTTTTGAATTTCGGCAACTTTCTCATTTTTATTCAGGCCAATTGGCGTAACTTTTCCTTCGTCGCGAAATTTCGTATACCAATGTTGCCCATCGCAGAATGGCTTGTTTTTGGAATTTCCACAACGGCAAAGCGCAAAATGCTCAGTAGATTCGGGCTTATCCTGATCCTGCAATGCGATACCTCCCTTTATAAAATAAGGTCCATCTTCGGTAATCCTGATTTCGGGTGAAGCAGAGAATTTATCAAATTTTAGGCCGTCTATCGAATAACTAAGTGCCCCCGATGGGCATTTTTTTATTGTTTCTATAATTTTTTCAACAGTTTCAGCATCGGCATCAATCCAGGGTTCTATTCCCATGCGAAAAACCTTGGGC
>JARGGF010001210.1 GCA_029210905.1 Bacteroidales bacterium
ATTATTTGTGGAGTCGTCGCTCTCGCCCAACAATTTCATTTGTCGGTCAAAAAACTCTACCTTTACATTAGAAAAATTACCTGAATTAGTTACTATACTGATAGAGCCAGTAGTTATGGGCCTTTCTAATTTTATTTCAAAATATTTAGGGCTGGTGGCAGAACTATCCGAAATATAGTCGTCTAAGTTGTTAAAAAGAGTAGTTAAATCAGAGCCGGTAAATGTACCAACATCCGATATAGAAACTTTTACATCTTTAGAATAAACCGAGTCGCCATCTACTTGTAATGGGTTATGAACATCTATTGGCTCCCCTGTCCCATCAGGAGTGGTAGCCAAGGTGTGATTTATTTCCTTCCCGTTTGTCAGTAGCATAATATTTCCTATTTTTTAATTGCTGATATTATATTGGCTATTCCAGATGTTTGCTCACCAACACTAATTCTTTGTTTTCTTCCCCTATGCCATGCAGTTACCCCGAGAATCGCACCCCAACCTAGCCACATTTCCATTGGAATTGAAGGGACTTCTTTACCAAATACGGGAAGTAAAAAATAAACACAAAATACAGTAGTCCCGTAAAGGAAACCATTAT
>JARGGF010001211.1 GCA_029210905.1 Bacteroidales bacterium
GCTAATGACTCCGCTCCTTTGGAGCTAATAAAAAAAACCGGAAAATTAAATCTGAAGACCTTTTATAAGCCTCACCATTTTTAACGCATAAATATGCAAACCATCACAAAATGTTTCACCTCCCTAACTTTTCAAATTAACGCTTCATGGATCAGTTTAAAGAGTTTTGAAGGGCGATAGAAATATTGTTAAGATAACTTTCGCTTACTTTTTTCATCTTTTTTTAGCACCAAAGGTGCGTTATCATCAGCCCTGGGCGCAAAGCCCGGGGTAAAATGTAAACCATAAGCAAAAGCACCAAAGGTGCGACGTCATAATCCCTCAGATATTTTTCGTCATAATCAACATTGTGCTTTTTTTAAAATGCTCTGGTCAATTTTTTTATTAAATTCTCAATTTTGATTAAAATGAAAATGACCACGCACCTTTGGTGCTTGAATTTTAGGGTCATATCCAGACATAGCCCTTTGGGCTATGCTAATGACTCCGCTCCTTTGGAGCTAATAAAAAAACCGGAAAATTAAACCTGAAGACCTATTAATACAAGGCTATGTCGATTAAAAGTTGAACCGTTTTTTATTAAAATCGTCAATT
>JARGGF010001212.1 GCA_029210905.1 Bacteroidales bacterium
TTTTAACTAAATTATTTTTTGTTACTTTGTAATGAATTTCTTTATATTGTTTTGAAATTTCGTTTGGAATATTAAATGCATATTCTGTAATTGGTTGAACTAAATTAAACACTCTGGATTTGTTTTTTAATTCGTATTCTGGAAATTTTTTTATTAAACATTTTTCACAAATTACAAGTGAATATGTTTTTTCATTTATTTTTTTTGTAGATTTTGAGGTTTTTCCTTTAATTGAAACATGAAATTTATTTTTACGTTTATAAAATAAAACATCAGTATCATAATAAAAAATTGGTTTTTTACAACAATTACATTCATTTGTTGGCAAATTTAATAAATGTAAAATACTATTAAATGATTCTTGTGATTTATTTGCTTTAAAAAATAAAATTGCAGCTTCAATTTCTTTAATATTTCTATGTATCTCCATAAAGTTTTTGTTTTATATATTTATGGAGATACATAAAATTAATCAATAATTGATAAAATTTTATCTGTTTTTAAAATTTCAGACGGTTTAACCTTAAGTTTTTTACCATTTCTAAATACAATCATTGAATGATCATTTGTAATAATTATTTCTTTGCCTGA
>JARGGF010001213.1 GCA_029210905.1 Bacteroidales bacterium
GACACGCAAAGTTAAGTCGTCTACCATCTGTACGTTCACGAAAATCTATTCTTTGTTTTTCGGGGGTATTTGGAAATTCTTTATTTAATATTTTTTGTAATTTTACTTTTATTGAATTAAGAATTTCATCTTCGGAAGTATTTTGTAGAGTATTTAAAGAAAATGAAAATGCTGACAATAAATCAGCATTTTCATTATTTACAAGATTAGAGTTTGTCATAAAGTTCTTCATCGTTTTCGTCAAAATCCATGTTATCCATATCTAAATCATCATCGTCAGTGTTTGACGATTCAAGATTTGGGATTTCGTCTTCAACAAATGAAGTTTCGGTTTTAGGCATTTCATTAGCCGGTTGTTTCTCAGAAGTAACAGTTTCATTTGTCTTAGTAGACGAACTCGCATTTGATTTAAGAAGCGCGTCAGAAATACGTCCTTTTGGGATTATATTTTTAATTACTTCCAATACAAAATTATGAGTATCTTGATCCCATTCTTTATAACCGTATACATCTAAATCAGGTGAGTTTTCTTTCAAAAATTCAACAATCTTTTCAAGATTCTCTTTTG
>JARGGF010001214.1 GCA_029210905.1 Bacteroidales bacterium
TTAGCAATTTTAAAGTTGCGGAAAATAGGTTATAGCGAAGAAGATGAAGGATATATCGCTGTAGTTCCAGAACTTCCAGGATGTTCAGCTTTCGGAGAAACTGAAGAAGAAGCACTGGAAGAAGTAAAAATAGGAATGGAACTTTGGCTTGAGACCGCCATAAAAGAAAGCAGGAAAATACCCAAACCTATCAAAAAAGAGATTCTCAAGACATTTTTCGAAAACAGTTTATTGACATCCACCGCTTAATATCGGTTTTTTATGGCTGCAAACAATAATTATTGTGCCTAAGAGCCCCCTTTGTTGACAACCTGGGATATGGACACCGCTGTCCATGAGTGGGTGCGGGTGGATGGGGGTGCAGTGGTCGGAAGTTAGATTTAGTTGTTGTTCCGTTAGAATGGTAATATGTCTGTTAAAATATAAAACATGAGTAAAGCTAAACAGGTGCAACATATTATATCCACTTGCACGCGCCCCCCTCCTGCACTGATGCCTGCGTACACTCCCTACTTTAGATATCAGAAATGCGTTCGGTGATGAGGTGGCGATCCTGGCA
>JARGGF010001215.1 GCA_029210905.1 Bacteroidales bacterium
TTTTTCAATTTACGAATGGATACTCCCAGCAATATAAGGTTGGTGGTGATTTTGATTATTTTTCGCATACACCCATATTGAAAAAAAAGGTAAAATAGATGTGATTTCTGAAGAAGTAAATGATGCTGAATTTATCATAACAATACCTGTAACAAAGCAGTAATATGGATAAAATTTTATATATCGACGATGAGCCTAATAACTTAAAAGTTTTTCAGATGCTTTTTTTAGAGCATTTTACCGTGTTTGTCGCAAATAATACTGCACAAGGGTATCAATTTCTTTTAAAGGAAGAAATTTCAGTAGTTATTACTGACCAAAGAATGCCTAACGAATCAGGCCTGGATTTTATAGAAAGGGTTCAAAGCGAATTTCCCGAAGTTGTTTTTATGATTTTATCGGGATATTCAGATTTTGAAATTACTATAAAAGCAATTAACAGTGGGCATGTGTATAGGTTTATACAAAAACCCTGGCAAGAAAAAGAGTTATTGATTGATATTAATAATGCTATTGAACGATATAAATTTCTTAAACAAAACAAACAATTGTT
>JARGGF010001216.1 GCA_029210905.1 Bacteroidales bacterium
TTGTAGATTTCTTGATTATTTTTAATGGTACAAGCCCAGCAATGCCGTTAGGCTGAAAGTTTTGTTTCATGAATACTTGGAATGAAACAATTACTTGAAGCGAATCGGTATGATTTTTTTTTTGATTTTTAAAGGTAAAATAACCGCCTAAAAAAACTCCAGAAGCTAAGGTTTCGGTCGGCTGGAATGGTCATTGAGCGTAGTCGAAATGCCAGCCACCCAAAACCTAAGCTCCAGCACTTGCAAAAGCAGCTCGTTCCTTCACTGCATTTTTTTGCAAGGCTGGCAACCCTACCCGCAGCGGGCCCGCGCTCTCGTCGACAGTGCCGTTCTTTGATTTCTAACTGCCGTTCTCGTATCAGGTGAAGCATCTATTCCCACCCACCACCCATTGTTTGCAGTATTTAAATAGTTGGTATTCATTTTATTGGATTATCATACTTTGAAAAACAAAAAATCCAACAACTTAGCGAAGCGATCTCGCGGCCACGATATTTCAAAAAATTAAAAAAAGGCTGCAAAGATATTTTTTTACTCCACTTTA
>JARGGF010001217.1 GCA_029210905.1 Bacteroidales bacterium
CAGGACACTGAGCGTAGTCGAAGTGCTGGTTTATTGGCTCTGTTCAATCGCAAGTTATAAATTCACTGAGCTGGGCAACCGGGGTTTCGACTCCGCTCAACCACCTTCTGTAGTGCTTTTTTTAGAGGAAGAGGTTTGGTTTAGTCAGGGATTGAAATTCATTATTTATTTTCTTGAATATTTACAGTTCTAATTTCCAATTTCTTCTTAAATACCAATTTTAATGTAATCACTTTTGTGTTAGGTCGTTTTGTATACCAAACTGCAAGGCCACTGAGCGTAGCCGAAGTGCCGATTTTTGGCTCTGTTCAATCTCAAGTTATAATTTCACTGAGTTGGGCAACCGGGGTTTCGGCTGCGCTCAACCACCTTCTGTAGTGCTTTTTTTTAGCGGGTTTGGTTTAGTCAAGGATTGAAATTCATTATTAGTTCTCTTGCGTGTTTATAGTTCTAATTTCCAATTTCTTCTTAAATACCAATTTTAATGTAATCACTTTTGTGTTAGGTCGTTTTGTGTACCCAAACTGCAAGGCCAC
>JARGGF010001218.1 GCA_029210905.1 Bacteroidales bacterium
TCACTGGAACAGAAGTTAAAACAAGGAAAAATAAGTTTTGCTTCGGGCTGGCGACTTGATAAATATCTTGATGTGGAGGCAGGGTCAGTATCTCCACTTGCATTGGTCAATGATACAGAAAATCATGTACATGTATTCTTTGATGATAATTTATTGAATGCTAAAACAATAAGCTTTCATCCGGGCATAAATACTGCCTCATTAGTAATACAATTTACTGATTTTATGCGCTTTATGAAATGGGTTGGCAATCAATTTGAATTCCTTAAACTGTATTAGACCCAAATTGAGCGATTATTCGTTAACACTCATGAGAAAAGTTCTGCTCAATCGATCGCCGTACTCCAACCGCTTAACTAAGGTTAGAATAAATCTTCCAGGCAAAGCATTTATCACTTATTGCCGGAATTTTTAATGTTAAGAAACAAAAGGTTTGTCAGGTACTTCCATTATATTGCAATCAGATGCGGAATTTTAGTTTAAAATAAGTTATTATACCTTATATATATAATATTACTAATAAAAACCATGTAA
>JARGGF010001219.1 GCA_029210905.1 Bacteroidales bacterium
TTGGATAAAAAAGAACAGGTTTACCTTGCTTAATAAAGCAGACTATCACCATATATGCGTAAAAGAAATATCCAATATTGAGTCTGCTGCGAAAAATCAAAAATTCTGATTTTTAGCTTTTTTTACCCCTACCCCTAAAGGGAAAAAGCTAAAAATCAGAATTTTACAAAAGTCCCCTTTAGGGGATTTAGGGGTTAAAGGACTTTTCGAAGTGGCTCAACATTGGTAACTGCAAGCATTATCAATCGCCCTGCAACCATTTTAACCCTTCCTGCGCAGCAGGACGGGTCAAACCATTAGCAGGGCGATATGCCAGGCGTGCAGGGAGGGCCAGACCCTAAGCAGGACGCCAAAATAAGCTGCAGGGCGAGTAGAAGAGGTCGCAGGGCGAGCAGAACAAGTAGCAGGGCGGGTAAAACAGGTTGCAGGGAGGCATAAACAAGCTGCAGGGCGAGTGGGAATGGGGGTTTCTTCAAAAAATTAGTAAAATTATTCCATTTTGGAATAATTTTATTGGATAAATTGTTGGTTTT
>JARGGF010000121.1 GCA_029210905.1 Bacteroidales bacterium
GCAAGTTTTTTGGAACAACAAAGTCTATGATTAATGATTTGTTGATGAATATTACCAATATGCAGTCATTATTTGTTGGAATAAATAAGCATGGTTCAAATTCTCGCGAAGGAATAGAACAAATTGAGCAAACTTTTGCATCAGACTATCAAATATTAATTTTTCCAGCAGGACTGGCTTCCAGGAGGAAAAAGGGAGTTGTGAAAGACCTTGAATGGAAAAAAACTTTTATAACCAGAGCAATTAAATATGAACGAGATATTATACCGGTGCATATTTCTGGTAATCTTTCAAACTTTTTCTATAATTTTGCAAACTTAAGAAAGGCACTTCGGATAAAAGCAAATTTTGAAATGCTTTATTTGTCTGATGAAACTTTTAAACAAAAAAGAAAGAAGTTTACCATTACCTTTGGTAAACCAATTTCGTATAGTAGATTTGATAAAACGCAAACTCAATATCAATGGGCCCAATTGGTTAAACAGCATGTGTATAAAATTAAAGATGACAAGAATGCTGAATTTTAAATGAAAAATATTTATTTGTGAGCGAAAATATGGCAAAGCCTAACCAAAAAGAGATAATAGCGCCCATTTCAAAGGAAATCCTTGTAAAAGAGCTAAGTGAAGATAAGTTTTTAAGAACTACGAATTATGGAGGTAATGAAATATACGTCATTACCTATCATAATGCTCCAAATGTTATGAAAGAGATTGGACGTTTGCGTGAACTTTCTTTCAGACTTGCCGGCGGGGGTACAGGTAAAGATATGGATATTGATGGATATGATACTGCAGAAAATCCTTATTATCAATTGATTGTATGGGAGCCTAATGTCCAGGAAATTATTGGAGGTTATCGTTTTATCAACTGTAATTCAGTACCAGTAGATCAAAACGGCAATATTAAACTAGCCACTACCGGGTTATTTGATTTTTCAGATAAATTTATCAAGGATTATTTACCATGGAGCCTTGAATTGGGGCGTTCTTTTGTTAGGCCTGAATATCAGGCGCGTAACGCTGGCCGGAAAGCAATGTTTGCCTTAGATAATCTATGGGATGGATTGGGAGCCTTAAGAATTGAAATTCCTTCAATTAAATACTTTATTGGAAAAATTACCATGTATGTTCATTTCGATTCCTATGCCCGTGATTTAATACTCTATTTTTTCTCAAAATATTTTCATGATAAGGAAAACCTGATGATCCCAAAAACTGAATTGGGTTTAAGAACATCGAAAGAAGCACTTGATGAAGTTTTTAGTGGAGAAAATTACAACGAAAATTATAGAATTCTTTCAAAAAAGGTCAGGGAAAGAAATGAGACCATTCCCCCGCTTTTTAATTCATATATGAATCTGTCGCCTAATATGAAAGTGTTTGGAACTGCCACCAACTTAAATTTTGGGGGTGTTGAGGAGACTGGAATCATGATTACCATTGATGATATCTATGAATCGAAAAAGCATAGGCACCTATCTACCTATAAAGCAAAAGGTTTTAAATTCTGAGTCCACACGGAAAAATCATCTGATGATTAATTTGCAAAATGTAACGAATAACTGATGGGTTAATCCATCAGTTAAAAAGGTGAGAAACAATAATAATTTCCGATATTGTATGCTCTAAATATTAAAATTAGCGATTTTCAAATTACACAAAGTAGCTTAAAGTAAAATGCTTATTTTCTGCACTTTGTGAAACTTTGTGCATTCACTTCGAGATACTTTGTGAAACATAAAATATTGTATAAGAATATTTTGGATTATTTGAAAAGTAACTTATTGCTTAATTAAACACTTTCATCAAATCAATCTCAATTTCTAACTGTTCCTTCTGCATTTCAAGAAGGCGAATTTGACTCCTGAAATAAAAGTCGGTTTCATAATAATATTCCGAAAGGGATATTTCCCCTGCCTGGAGTGCTTTTGTCAGCAACCTTAGGTCCTCAATTTTGTTTAGGCTGTTTGAAAGTTCGAATATTTGAGTCATTAAATGCTTCCTTCTTTCAAGAAATTGCTCCACTTTCGACATTTGAAAATTTTCAAAATATTGAAGGTTGGCCTCTGCAAATAAAATTTCAGCTTTTGCTTTTTTTACCGTGTTTTTGTTCTCCCAGAGCGGAATGGACAAGCCAATTTTAAAACCCTTAAATTTTTCATTAACAATACTTTCAGAATAATACCCCAGGTTTATCCTGGGGAGATTTTTACTTTCAATTAATTTTTTTTCCTGATTTTTCAAATCTACTGTTTGAACCATCATTGCTTTTTCAGGACTGTTTTTGTACCGTTCTATTATTGTGTCAGGATTTAACATATTTGAAGTAAAGAAAGTGCTATCATTAATTTGTAAATTCTTTCCACCACACAACTCAATAATTGCATAATTAATTTTATGCTGCTCTAATACAATTTTGTCGTATTCGTTTCGCAATAAACTAGTATGCAAACTTACTTTGTTTGCCTGTATTTGATTCAGTTCGCCGGTTGCAAGTTTCCGTTGGTATTGTTTTTCTAAATTTTCTGCTTCGGCAAGTCTTTTAGACATAATCAGTTGTTGTTGATTATAAAATACTTTTTCAATCCAAATCTTTTTTGCTTTTGTGACAATTTCTTGCGTTGTAATTTGCAATTTAACAACCGCAGTGCTTTTCTCAACTTTTGCCAGCTTACGTCTATGAATGTAAGCACTGGGAAAATCAAAACGCTGACTGATTGAAAAATCAGTTCTATTGCCTAAAGAAGCTGGGTCGCCATATAAATAGCCAAGTTCAATTTCAGGATTTTCAGGATTTAGCCCTGTTTTTGAATTTTCAATTTCAAGTTGATAGTATTTATCGGCAGCAATAAGTTCTTTATTATTTTGCCTTACTACAGCTATTAAACTATCGAGTGATTCTTGTCCATTTATAATAAAACTTGCGGATAACAGGTTTAAAATTAATAATATATATGATCTTTTCATGTCAGTTTTATACTTTTATTTTTCTTTTTTCAACGATATAATAAACTATAGGTATTATAAACAGATTAAGCAGGGTTGAGGTAAGCAAACCTCCAAGGATAACAACCGCCATTGGACTTTGAATTTCGTTCCCTGGTTTATCACTTGCCAGCGCTAATGGAATTAGCGCCAGTGCTGATGCAAGTGCTGTCATTAATATTGGGTTTAATCTATCTGCCGAACCGTGAACTATAGTTTCTAACAGGCCTTTACCCTCTTTTTGCAAATGCTGATAGCGCGAAACTAACAATATGCCATTTCTGGTAGCAATTCCGAACAGCGTGATAAAACCTATGATTGAAGGTATGCTTAAGGTGTTGCTAGTCAGCCATATAGATAAAACTCCACCTATCAAAGCAAGTGGTAAGTTAATGAGCACAATAGCAGCATGTTTCTCATCTTTAAATTCCTGGTAGAGTATAATAAATATAATTATAATGGCTAGAATCGAAGTGAATAATAATAATTGAGATGCGCTTTTTGCGCTTTCAAATTGTCCTCCGTATTCTATTCTATATCCTTCAGGAAAATTAATTTCATTTTCAATCACATTTTTTATTTCATCAACTACTGTGCTTACATCTTTTCCGGCTGTATTTGCCGAAATAACCAATTTTCTCTGCACATTTTCTCTGTTGATAGCATTTGGACCCGAAACAGAAACAACATCCGCAACATAGCTGAGTGGTATTTTTTCACCCTTGTAAGTGTCTATTAGTAAGTTCCTTATCGATTCAATGCTGTTTCTATATCTTTCTTCATATCTTAAAACCAAATCAAAGTTCATGTTGTTTTCATAAACTTCGCCTAATTTTTTTCCGGCAATAGCTGTTTCAACAAAATCACTGAATTTATTTTGCGGAATTCCATATCTGGCAAGTAACTCTCTTCGTGGCCGGATTTGGATCTGTGGAATTTCAACCAATTGTTCTACATTTAAATCTACCAGTCCATCAATTTCCTGTATTTCGTTTTTTATATTATTTGCTAAATCATACATAATTGCAAGATTTGTCCCGAAAATTTTCATTGCAATGCTAGCCCTGGTGCCTGACAACATGTGGTCAATTCTGTGCCCAAGGGGTTGACCAATATTGATATTCATACCCCCAATTTTTCCAAGCCGTGAGCGGACTTCTTCCATAAATTCTTCGTGTGAGCGTTCATCTAATTTGTAGGGTGCATCAATTTCGGATGAATTACTTCCGCCATGGCTGTGCTCATTTAATTCAGCCCTCCCGGTTCTTCTGCTAACATATTGTATTTCAGGAATCTTCATTAATTCCAAATCAATAAAACCAGCTATTTTATTGCTCTCTTCCAGTGATATTCCGGGTATGCTTACTGTAGTTATTGTTAGTGTTCCTTCGTTAAATTCAGGTAAGAACGTTCTTCCAAATCCAGACATAATTAAAAGTGCAACCAATAAGAGGCCTGCTGCTGCTATCAGAATAATTTTTCTGTATTTTAATGCTGTTCCTAAGCTTTTTGAGTACCACCTGCTCAATAAATCTGTTAGTTTTGAACTGTTTTTTTTAATATTTAATTGTTTTGAACTTGTCAGCAAATAGCTGGAAAGTACTGGTGTAAGCGAAACAGCCACCAATAATGAAGCAAAAAGTGATACTATAAATGTAATTCCCAGTGGTTTCAGCATTCGGCCTTCCATCCCTGATAAGAAAAATAATGGAATAAATGCAACAATGATAATAAGGGTAGCTTGTACAATTGATGAACGTATTTCGAGCGATGCGTTATAAATTACATCAATTACATTTTCTTTTTCCTCGATATTCTTTAAGTGATTTTGCCTCAGTCTTTTAAGAACGTTTTCTACATCAATAATAGCATCATCAACAAGGGCTCCAATAGCTATGGCCATTCCGCCCAATGACATGGTATTGATAGTTAAACCAAGAAATTTCAAGGTAATAATTGATAATAATAGAGACAGTGGAATAGCAATTAATGAAATTACGGTTGTTCGTACATTAAATAAGAAAAGAAAAAGTATAATAGCAACAAATACTCCACCTTCAAGTAATACTTTTTGAACATTTTTTATCGAGGTTTCAATAAAATCTGCTTGTCTGAATAATTTGGCGTTTATACTTACCCCTTTAGGTAAAGCTACTTTTAGGGAATTAAGCGCGTCGTCAATTTTTTCAGTGAGTTCAAGTGTATTTGTGTTGGGCTGTTTTAGTATGGTTAAAATTACTGCAGGTTGGGTATCAAGAAAAGCATCACCAATTTTGGTTGGAGTACCAATTTTAACATTAGCTATATCACTGATTTTTACAGGCTTGTTATTATTAACTTTGACCACGGAATTTCCAATATTTGATGCTTTGGAAGATCTTCCGGTTGCCCTTACAATGTATTCCTGTCCGTATTCGTTTATCATCCCTCCTGAAGCGTTGCTATTAGTTTCATTGCCGGCTTCAATAAGTTCCTCCAGGCTTACGTGGTAATATTTCATTTTAAAAGGATCTGCCAGAATCTGGAATTGTTTTGGATTTCCGCCCATAATTACTACCTGCGAAACACCTGTAACAGAAAGCAATCTTTGTTTAATTTGTTTGTCGGCCAGAGTTCTTAACTCAAACATTGATAAGGTGTCAGTTGTAATTGCTACCAACATTATTTCCCCCATAATTGAGGTCTGAGGTGCAAGAACAGGTGCTTCCACGTCTTTGGGCAGCATGGTGGTAATGGTCGAGAGCTTTTCACTTACTATTTGTCTTGCTTTATAAATATCAGTACCCCAATTAAATTCAATCCATACGATTGAAATTCCAAATGAGGAGCTAGAACGCACCCTTCTGACGTCAGTTGCACCATTTAGTGCTGTTTCAATTGGAAAAGAAACAAGTTTTTCGACTTCCTCAGCAGCCATCCCATGAGCATCAGTTAATATTGCAACCGTAGGTGCTGTTAAATCGGGGAAAACATCAACTTCCATATCTTTTAGGGTAAATAACCCACCGATTAGAATAGCCATTGAAAAGAACAAGATCAAAAGCCTATTCTTTAAAGAATATTTAATTATTTTGTTTAACATCAGCTTCTGTTTTAATGTTCATGACTATGTGCAGGCAAAGAGCCTGATGATGAGGTAATTTTTATCTGCAATGTTCCTTTTGTCACCACCAGGTCCCCTGGCTTTAATCCTGACAATACGGATGTTCTGATACCATCTGTTTCACCTGTTTCTACAGCAGTTTTTATATAAGATTCCCCGGCTATTTCAGTATAAACGTAGTAGTTACCTTGCTCTTCAATCAGTGCACTGTTAGGAACTGATATCAGATCAGTTGTGCTGCTGGTAATTAGGTAGAATTCGGCAAATGCTCCCTCAAGAAGGCTGCCATCGTTGAGTACCTTAAAATATACCGGCATGTAATGGTTATTTTCAGCCACAGAAGCTCCCCGCGCAATAATACTCCCCTTTAAATCTTCCAGCTTGTATGTTTTGGATGTATATGCCGGTCTGAAATTTGCAGAAGTAATCAGATTTAGTTGCTGATAATTTTGCTGAGGTAAATCTGCACGGAGCAAAATTATTTTATTTGTAGAAATGGTGGCCAATAATTGTCCTGTTTCAACATATTGCCCTTCTGATACATTTAGTTCATGAATATACCCGGTTAAAGGTGCATATATACGTTGCCCAAGGGCCGACACACTTGCAGAAAAAGCAAAATAAGCTGAACTGTCATTTCTAAACTGTGATTGAGATTCAATAAACTGTTTTTCTGAGATTATTTTTTCTTCAAATAGTTGCTGGTGCCGCTCAAATTCGCTTTTGCTTTGCAGATAATTATTTTTTGCCTCGGAAAAACGTACACCAATATTATTATTTGATAAATCCTGGCCACTTAAGGTAAACAGAAGCTCTCCTTTTTTTACCTTGCTCCCCTGCACAAGGCCTTTTGATGCGAAAAGCAGAATTCCGATACTTTTAGCAGCTATGTTCTGCTTTTCTCCTGGCATGGCCAACATTTCACCGCTGGCTGTAATTATTGACGAAAAGGCTGATTTAGAAAGTTTTTCAACCATAAAATTATTTTTCCAAACTTGTTCCTTGGTGAATTTTATGGTACCCGGAATTTCTTCCTGTTCAAACTGATGTGCTTCCTCCATATCATCGAAAACCCTAATGCTGTCACTAACAGTTTCTTTAATTTTTCCATTGTCAAATGTATAAGTGACAGCGAATTTTCCTTTTTTTTCAGGAACAAATTTTATAATAAAGATACCTGGCCTTGCAGGAGACTCTACTTTGGCAATTTGCTCACCAAATTTAATGGAAACGCTACCAGTTGTATATGGTTTATAGTTTTTTAGTTTTGTTGTATGCACAAGAAATTCTGCCTCATGGTCTTTTATTAGTGCCGGATATTCAATAAAATATTCTGTACTGTCTGAAAATAAAGTTGTTTGAAATGTAATTTCTTCTTCTCCATCATGCAGATTTGCAGATGGATGATTGCATGCTACTACTATTAATAATAGCATGACTATTCCATGTCTTTTCATAAGAATTAATTGATTGTGAATAGTTGTACTGTAAAGAAAATATTCAGTAAAATACTGAGATTTAGTTAATTGAATCTATGTGGAGGTGGCCTTGGGAAGTGTAATTTTAGAAGGGGAGCTTCCTTTAGAATTGAATATTTATGTATAAATTTTATTTTATTTATTGTTTGCAGAGGATAGCTCATGCGGGAGGCACAAATGCTTAAAAACAGAAAAGCAATTTTAGATAGCTTTACTGAACTATTATTTTGCTTGAACCAATCAGTATCATTAAATGCATGACAGTGAAAAGGAGCTTCCTGTCTGCTTTTTTGATCTTGTTTATCTGTCGGGCAATGACTTTCCTTATGCGAATAAATTGAATCGGAATGATGGTGATGAGGTATAATACCATGACCAATCATCATGAAAAGACCAAATGATAAAAACAAAATCATGCTTTTTCTAATTGACTTTTTCATTTTACACGTAATTAATTTTTGTGCTAACCGGATTATTTAATTTATATTAAGTTTAATTGAATAAACTTGTTCATTATTTGGATTAATAGGCTCTTTGACTTCTACCTTCAATAAAATTGATAAACGAATTGGTTACCACTTTGTTGCCACCCGGGGTAGGGTAATCTCCGGTAAAATACCAGTCACCTTTGTCATTGGGGCATGCAATATGAAGATTTTCAATAGTTTGATAAATGATTTCCACCTCAGCCTTTGAATCCTCAGGTCTTAGCATTTGGCTAATTTTTTTAGATATTTGACTGGGGGTGAATGGTGCATAAATTTCTTTAACATGGTTTACAATTTCTTCTTTTGGCAGGTCTTTTTGGGCGATACATTTTTTATAAACCTCATTAATAATTTTCCCTTTTCCATGGTCTTTCAAAAGTTCAATTGCCGCCCTAAAAGCTATAAAATCATTCAGTTTAGCCATGTCTATTCCATAACAATCAGGATACCTTATTTGGGGAGATGAGGAAACAATTATTATTTTTTTTGGATGAAGGCGGTTTAGAATTCTAAGGATGCTTTTTTTCAGCGTAGTGCCTCTCACAATGGAGTCATCTATAATTACCAGATTATCAGTCCCTTTATTTACGGTACCGTAGGTAATATCATAAACGTGTTCAACCAGATCGTCCCTGCCTTCATCTTTGCTAATAAAAGTTCGAAGTTTTACATCCTTAATGGCAATTTTTTCTATTCTGGGTCTCTGGCCCAGAATTTTATCAAGCATTTCATCAGTAAGGTTGTCTATGTTTTTCAGGATCTCTTCTTTTTTCCTGGCACCTAATTCTGTCTCA
>JARGGF010001220.1 GCA_029210905.1 Bacteroidales bacterium
CATCAATTATTTCGTTCACTTTTTTATCGCCTACCTGACCATAAATATCTTCGTTTACTACCATAACCGGAGCCAGACCACAAGCGCCCAGGCACGAAACTGTTTCCAGTGTAAACATCATATCATCAGTAGTGGTTTTTTCAGAAGTTAGTTTTAGCTTCTTGTTCAAAGCATCAACCAGTTTTATGGAACCTTTTACATGACAGGCAGTACCATTACAAACTTTTATTACATATTTTCCTTTTGCTTCAAGCGAAAAATGTGCGTAAAATGTAGCTACTCCATACAGCTCTGCTACTGGCATATCCAGAACTGTAGCAACATAACTTAATACCTCCTGTGGTAAGTAGCGATATTCTTCCTGCACTTCCTGAAGAATGGTAATCACCCTGGATTTCTGGTAATTGTATTTTGCAACAATTTCCATTACTTTTTCAAACTGCCTCATTTTGGCATTTGCTTCAATAAATACATCTGTTAATGTAGTTTCTTCCATAATCATTGTACTTAAATGCTAACTAATATTGTTTTCT
>JARGGF010001221.1 GCA_029210905.1 Bacteroidales bacterium
TAAGGCGATAGACGACTTAAATGATGAACAAACAAGAATCCAAAAACAACTAAACCATGTAAATGATCTTATTTCAATCTGGGACGATTGGAAAAACCTTCAGGATTCTTATGCTTCTTTCAAAGATCTGCCGATAATCAATAATTTCCCAGATAAAGGATCAGATAAGCTTGATCGACTTCAAGAGAAAATGGATGAGATTACATCAAATGTTACATCAATACAAAATGATTTGGAAAAAAATGCCATTGAACAGAAGGACATCCATGTGGATGAGGTTTTACTAAATAAAAGAGATGAAATCCTCAATCTTGGTAATGGTATCGATAAATATCGATCAGAACGGGAATCATTGCCGGCATTAGAACGTATGGTAAATGATGAACTATCAAATCTCAAAGGTTTATTTGATGAACTTGGGTTGGGATGGAATGAAGAAAAGCTCAATCAATTCGATCATTCAATCCCAGCAAAGGAAACAGTAATTCAAAAACGCAAAGCTATCAATGACATTGAAGACACTATT
>JARGGF010001222.1 GCA_029210905.1 Bacteroidales bacterium
GGAACGAAACGAATTTATAGAAAAAAACAACATCAATCTATCTAATTTTGTGGCGGTTGCTATCGATAAAGCAAGGTGTAAACATTACCTTGAAGTTCGGCCAGACCAGGAAGAGTGGCTTAAAGGCCAACATATCAATTTAAATCTATTATTGCAGGCAGTAATAGATAGGAAGATGAATGGCCATGACTGATTCTGAGAACTATGAACCAGACGAATACGAACCAGAGGAGCCACTTCCCGAAGAACCCGACATATCAAGTTATTTTAACACACCATTCAATGAGGAACGGCTGCAAAACGTGCACAGGCTTAGGTCAACCCCGTATAAAGAAGAAGCGAAATACGAATTAAACAAAACCACGCTATACCCCAGGGGGAAAACAGCAATTTTATCATTAATTGACCAGTTTTTATCTGAACGAACAATTCTGGCCAATTTCCCTTCTACTGAACTTGCATTACTTGATTTTGATATTGCCGAGATTGGTATGATCCATTCTTTATACCCGTCAGATCTA
>JARGGF010001223.1 GCA_029210905.1 Bacteroidales bacterium
ACTTTCGACGAAAGGGTACAGAAAATCAAGGAAATCCAGCGAGGCTGGATTAATAGTTTCAGGCTGGCTAACATTCAGGGAAAATTAAATGAACTGGATGGCTGGCTTCGAAACCGGTTACGATACTGTATCTGGCATCATTGGAAAAAGAGGGAGCGGAAGCGGAAGAATCTCATCAGGCTTGGTGTTAATCCTCGCGATGCGTTTAGGTGGAGCAGAAGCAGATTGGGAGGATGGGCTATAGCCCAAAGCCCGATTCTGAATACTACAATCACCGTTGAATTGCTTTGCAAGAGGGGATATGAGTCCATGTTATCATGGTATCAGAAAGTTGTCCCTCATAAATTTACTCCTACGCTTTTCCCTATTGTTTGATGAACCGCCGTATACGAGGCCCGTACGTGCGGTGGTGTGAGAGGCGCACTCCGTCAGCTATCGCTGGCGGAGCCGTCTACTCGATGTGTGCCCAGCATGAGCATGGGCACCTACTTCAGTAGCTCTGAATAAATTCGAAAAATA
>JARGGF010001224.1 GCA_029210905.1 Bacteroidales bacterium
TTGGTGTTCCTGCACCATGGCCTGCACTGGTTTCTATTCTGATCAAAACAGGTGTTTTTCCGATATGTTTTTCTTGTAAAGTGGCTGCAAATTTAAAGGAATGAGCCGGAACCACCCTGTCATCATGATCGGCGGTAGTAATCATTGTTGCCGGATAATTTGCCTCCTTTACATTGTGTAATGGAGAATATCCTTTTAAATATTCAAACATTTCTTTCGATTCGTCAGCATTTCCATAATCGGAAGTCCATCCGGCACCAGCTGTAAATTTATGATAGCGCAACATGTCCAGGACCCCTACAGCAGGAAAAGCTACTCCGGCCAAATCGGGCTTTTGTGTAATTGTAGCACCAATAAGTAAACCGCCATTTGAACCTCCTGCAATGGCAAGATAATCCGTAGAAGTATATTTATTAGTTTTCAGGTACTCAGCAGCAGCAATAAAATCATCAAATACATTTTGTTTTTGCATTTTAGTACCTGCTTTGTGCCATTTTTCTCCATATTCGCCACCACCT
>JARGGF010001225.1 GCA_029210905.1 Bacteroidales bacterium
TTGTATAGATAGTATAAAACAAAAAACGACATACGAAAATTATGAATTAATTATAGTTGATAATAATAGTATAGAACCTGAGACGATCAAATATATAAGTGAATTGGATTGTATTAAAATTAAATATAAAGAAAATTTTAATTTTTCAAAAATCAATAATTTAGCAGCAAGTTATGCTAACGGGGATTATATAGTATTTCTTAACAATGATATAGAAATTATAACAGATGATTGGATTCAGTCAATGCTTGAACATGCCCAGCGAAAAGAAGTTGGAGCAGTTGGGTGCAAATTATTATATCCTGACGGCACGATTCAACATGCGGGAGTAATCCTCGGACTAAGTCCGGACCCAATGAATATGGTGGCAGGGCATATTTTTATAAAATTAAATAATGTAGATCATGGCTATTTTGGATTAATCGACACGATAAGGAATTACTCCGCAGTAACAGCAGCTGCTATGATGGTCAGAAAAAGCGTATTCGATGAAGTAGGCGGATTTGATAATAACATT
>JARGGF010001226.1 GCA_029210905.1 Bacteroidales bacterium
GTATCTTCCGTATAAAACAAGTATTTATTGTCACTAAATACTACAGAAATCGAATCGCCAATACTTTTTATATTTGAGTCATAAAAAAATGGTGGTGAAGGAATACCATCACCATAAAACACCATTGAGACAGAGTCAAATTTGTTAATCTGTATTTCATCAATTAATATTCTGGACTCAATATTAAAAACTTCTATTATCAGATTCAAACCAGTGTTATTCCTATAGGTATAAGTTGTTTCAATACTTAATTCTTCTAACTTCTTACAAGAATTATTCAAACAACTAATCCCAATGATTAAATAAATCATCCAGCAGATTTTCTGTAACATTATCATATTTGTTTTTAAGGTTATTTTTCCAATCCTCCCATTTTTTTGCTCCTTTAAGAGCTTGTTCAATTTGATTCATGGTATATCCTGAAACTTGATCATAATTATATGCGCTACTTATACCATCAACCATATCTTGAACAAGACCTGTATAGTCGCCTATTCTATATGAGGGCGATAGCCC
>JARGGF010001227.1 GCA_029210905.1 Bacteroidales bacterium
GCAAAACATAAAATTGTTCTACAACAAAAGGATATTTCAGCATATCAATTCTATAATGCCTTAATTTAAAAGGCATATTTTCTTTTAGCTTAAGCAATATTGGTTGCATTATTTGCAATTGTCCGAGATTTCCGTTCACACATTCCACAATGGAAAAACCACCATGCTTTAATGTGGCGTTATCGAAATCTGTATCTGTAATATATTTTATGTTTGTCATGTTTTTTATATGTTTCTGACACATTTTACTTCAATGCCTATGCCAATGATTATATAATACTGTATATTAACTAGTTACAATATTTTACAGGTTATTTAAAAACAAAAAAATGACGAAATATCAACATTAAAACATGTTTGGTGACGAAATATCAACAGGAATAGAGATGTTAGAAATTAGATGTTAGAAGTTAGTAATTAGATATTAGATGATAAAGACAGTTTACAAATTATTCGAGAATTAATAATAGCTTTATAGGGCATATGCATCTAAAATATTATATAAAAATTTTTG
>JARGGF010001228.1 GCA_029210905.1 Bacteroidales bacterium
TAGCACTTTGAGGTTGATGATTGAAATTGATGGAAAAGAAAGGAAACACGATCCAAAATGATAAACCCAACGACAGTTGGATGGTGGAATATAATTTTGAGCGACCTCATGAAGCGTTATATGTCTAATCACTGAAGATTTATGAACAAATAAAATAAGGAAAAACTCTATAAATACCTGTTCTAAAAATGGGAGCATAATCTAACAAGTCATCATGCACCCTCACAAAAGTGTGTGCATGAGATCCACGGTATGAATCTTTACTCACCAGGCTTTATCTCTTTCATGGATCAATGGGTAAAAATGGCGGATCTATGGATTTTTGGTCACACGCATTCAAATCTCGATGTTATGGTTGGAGATTGTCGATTACTAAGTAATCAGAAAGGGTATCCGGGAGAAAAAATGCTTAAGGGGTTCAATGAAGATTTAGTTATAGCACTTTGAGGTTGATGATTGAAATTGATGGAAAAGAAAGGAAACACGATCCAAAATGATAAACCCAACGACAGT
>JARGGF010001229.1 GCA_029210905.1 Bacteroidales bacterium
GAAAAACTGCTCATTGCTGATAGTACATCAGATGAACCAGAAGAGAGGATCCAGGAACTAAAATTAACTCTAAGTAGCGATATTGAAAATAAAACCTATAATTTAATTGGGATAGATGACAATCCAAAGGCTTTGCAACCGGAAATATTTGAGATTCCCATGGTAGTGGACATTCTAATAACAGATGACTTTTAATAAATTCAACCAATCAATAAGTCAGGCAAATGAAAATGGCAGATATAGATTCAAACACTGAGATCGATAATAAACTGAACACCTATTTCCCAGGAAAGGTGGTAAGAAAGGACCTCACTAAACTTATGAAAGTAGGGCATAATGTTCCCATATATGTGTTAGAATACCTCTTAGGATCAAACTGTGCCACAGATGATGAAGACCTTATCAAAGAGGGCGTCAAGAAAGTAAAAAATATACTCTCAGAGAATTACGTTCGCCCTGATGAAGCTGAATTGATCAAGTCAAAAATACGAGAAACTGGATACTATACTATA
>JARGGF010000122.1 GCA_029210905.1 Bacteroidales bacterium
CCTATTTTTGTAAGGAAAGAAGACCGGACACGGGGCCATGTCTTTATTGCAATGTTGGCATACATGATCATAAAGTACATTACCGATAAAATTGGCCATCTTGGATATACCCGAAATTTTGCAATTGAAACTTTGGACAAAATACAATACATAAAACATAAATTCGAAGGGAAGGAAATAATAACACCTCCTAAAAATTTATCAAACCATCAAGAAGAAATACTAAATGCCTTAGGGATAAAATTAAAATAGTAGACAAGAAAAAAATCAAGACAAAAGCCACAAACCCCGCTATTATCAATAACTACATGGAAAATTTATATACCTGGTAAAAAGGAAGTTCCGTTGTAAAATGGACCAATAATGAAGGTACCCACAACATTGATGGAACACAAGCAAAATATCCTAACAACCCGGTATCATTCAGTAATTCATCAGGAGGTCCGGGCTGGACATTTTCGTTTACCTTTTCAACTGAAGGGATTTATGATTATCAATGTGGTGTGCACGGTACATCCATGGCAGGTAAAATTACAGTTGGTAATACAACCGGACTAGAAAACAATAACAATACAAATTTAAAATTAAATCCATTTCCTAACCCAACCAACGGCCCATTAAAAATCATAATATCGGAAAAGAACAAAAATTTTGGTGATAAAACTTTAACAATTTACAACTTGAATGGTGCAAAATTGAGTCAGGAAAAAATAAAAGAAGAAAACAACATTCAGTTAAATGTTGAGGGATTGCCAAAAGGACAATATTTTTATCAAATTTCATCAGGAAAGGAAATAATTGTTTCGGGTAAATTTATAAAACTAGACAACTAGAAAAAATGTAATTTAACAAAAGCAGATTTTCGGGATTAGAAAACATCTTAAATAAGAAGCCTTTGCGTATTTCCCAAATAAATCCTATTTTCACGCCGAAATATTAATAGAAAATATATAATTATGGCCCAATTGACGATAGGAAGTTATGATGAGTTTGAAAAATATGTAGGCAAAGAATTAGGGGTTTCAGAATATCTGCAAATAACTCAGGATCAGATAAATAAATTTGCTGATGCTACGCTGGATCACCAATGGATACATACCGATCCTGAAAGGGCAAAAACTGAAAGTCCGTTCAAAAGCACCATAGCTCATGGCTACCTTACCATTTCTGTGCTTCCGCATCTTTGGGAACAAATTGTTGATTTCAAAAATGTGAAACTAATGGTGAATTATGGTATTGAGAAATTAAAATTTAACCAGGCAGTATTGGTTAACAACGAATTAAGAATGCGGGCAAAACTTGTTGATTTAAAAAATCTCAGAGGAACTACTAAGGCAACATTAGGTATTTTTATTGAAATCAAAGATAATCCTAAGCCAGCCTTGGAAGCTGAAATAGTTTTTCTATATCATTTTCATTAAAAACTATATTTTACATGTTAACATACTGATGCATTGGTTGTTGAACCAATGCATTTTTTTAAGCAAAATTTTAGGTAAATTTCTCATCAGACTTTAACCCAAATTGAGCGATTTGCTCAATCGATTTAGATTTTGTAAGCTTTCCACCGCACTTTGTTAGTGAAAAGCAACAAACTCTACATCGGGGTTAAACCTAAGTAAAGCGCTTGTTTACTATACTCCAACCGCTTAACTTAGGTGTAACCTGGATTATTAGCTTCGCTGACCGCGTATTGCCTATAGCTTTAGCGGTGGCGCAGGGCTTGCACATTTCATGAATATCTACGATGTATTCAAATAGGAACACAATGTCGTAAGTTTGCAAATAAGATTTTCAGTATTATATTGATATTCAATGATATGAACAAGTTCATAAACGGCAAGGCCTTCACTTAGGTAATTAATCAGCTTAAAATTAACTTCATTACTAATAAAATTGATTTATCGTTACTTAAAATAAAAATTCTGCAAAAGAAACATCAACGCCTATATGAGCACTAAAGTTCTATAAATTAATTAAATACAGTACTTTTTTACAAATAAACCTTTTATTTACTATTTTTGTTTAAATAATTATGTAATAACGCTTGAAATTGGAATCAAAAGAACCCAAAAAAAAGAACATCACTATACACGATATTGCAGAGCACCTTAAATTATCACCATCAACGGTATCGCGTGCTCTTAACGATCATCCGAAAATTAATATAAAAACCAAGGAGAAAGTATGGGAATTAGCAAAAAAAATGGGCTATTACCCAAATGTTCCGGTTTATATGACAAAAGAATCCGGCGCCAAAGTTTACATAATTATCCCGGAATATAACCGATATTACACCGACGTTGTTGAAGGCGTGCAAAGCTACCTCAGTAAAAAATCAATTTTACTCTATGTGGCCTGCTCTCGGGAAAATGAGGAATTGGAACAAAAAATTATTTTTGATGCCATGGAACAAGGCACGAAAGGCATTATAATTTGTGCATACAACACTCAAAATAAATACAATATGCTACTAAAGCATCTTTCAAATAATATGCAGGTAGTGATGCTTAATAAATTTGACGACAAACCAGAGGTAAGTAAAATTTTTCCTGACGTATTTAATGGAGCATACAAAGCGGTGAATCACATGTATTCAGTTGGTTGCAGAAGCATTGGTCTTTTTCTGGGAAACATTACCAACCCTTTATTTGCAGAAATTTTATCTGGTTATGAATCGGCCTTAAATATCCTGGGTGAAAATTACGATAAAAACCATGTTTATTTCAGTAATTTTAAGCAAGATGATGTTGCACATGGAATTGAAAAATTAATCACACAGAAAAACAGGCCTGATGGAATTCTGGTAGGTGATCAGCTAGTGGCACAACAAATTATATCCTATTTAAGAAGCATTGGAATACAGGTACCTCAGGACTTAATCCTGGTTAGTTTTGGCGATGAACGTTTTAGCTCATTCGTTTCTCCTACCCTTTCATCCATATCAATTTCAGGCGAAAAAATAGGCCGACAAGCAGCAAAAATGCTTTATAAAAGTATCTTTGAACAAACAGAAGGAACTTACACGCAAGTAACTGAAGTTAAGTTGATTATAAGGGGATCATCAATGAGGATTAGGAATTAGGATATTTTAAGACAAAAGTTTAAAGACGAAAGTTTAAAGTTTAAAGATGAAAGTTAAAAGTATAAAGACGGACACATTATTGGCAATTCGCAATAGTAAACTAACAGCGATTAAAAAGGAGTGGCAGTTGCAGTTGCAGTCTCCTTACCTTTTTTAATGTTTTCCAATAGTTGTTCAACATGCTGTATTTTAGATAATTGCAATTTTGCTAGTCGAAAAAAAAATGCGCGATAGAAAACTAACAGGTTTGCAAAAGAAGTTGCAGTTTGCAGTTGCAGTCTTATTTCTTCATTATAATGTTTTCGTGATATAGTCTAACAATCTTTATTTTAGATATTTACAATGTTTTAAAATAAAAATTAAGAAAAGGTATTGTAAAACATGTTAGATCATTAGAAACTAATTCTAAGAATAATTTCTAATGAACTTTGCTTAACAAATTATTACTTCATCTTATCGAAGCTGAAAGTGCCAGCATCAACCAGGCTGCATGGGGAATCCATTGCTCCGACCATCGCCAGCTATGGCTGGGATCATCATTTTGAGGGTAGGGCATAAAAGCAAGGTCTTTTTCATTATCGAAACCTGCTGTTATGCCATTGCAAACACCACCTTTGTAATTATAACTTGTTCCTCCTTCTCTATAATCAGGATTATTTCGCCCAATTCCATCCAGCATACAAACGTTGTAAGGGTTTAAGCCAAGTATCCAATTAACCTGATCATTCGCATATATTTGAGCTTTTACTTGTTGATTTTCGTCCAAATAAGGCTTAACTAATTGAAAAGCGCTTGCCAATGAGGCTAAGCGGGCATTTTCACCTTGCCACCAATAGCCTGATTCGTTTTGATGCGGAAGGAAAAAGTTTGCATGTTTTTCTTGTTCTGGTGATTTTACATACTGCCTGGCGTATCCGAAAGGGTTATTTACCTGATTGGTTATTCCCAGCTCATGCTTAACGGATTGCTGAATGGTTGAAATGGCAAGATTTCGGAACTCACTCTCCTTCTCGAATTGTAAGTAACGCACTAAAGCCACCAAAGGCAGTCCGGCATCTGAGCCATGGAAGAATGGACGTGTTCCATCTGCGTCTGCACTCCACCAGTTCTCGTACTTATCATCGCTTTTTAAATAGCTGATTAGCTTATTCATATGCAATCGTGCCTGTTCAAGATATTCAATTTTTTTCGTTGCCCCATAAAGTTCGGTGGCAGCCATTAAGGCACAGTATTGGTCAATGATGTTTTCTTTGCCATCATCAACATATTTCAGGTTGTTTTTCATTAAATGCTCATACCCTTTTATGGCTGTTTGCAGATAAACATCCGGTTGATAATCACCCACAAGATTGCTTGTGCTGATTCGGGCCAATGCTGCAATTGCCATTCCTCCGCCTTCTCGAAAAGCGGCCCTGTAATCTTCGGTGCGTTTGCCATCTGAACCTTCATAAGCACATATTTCACGTTTTTCTGCATCACTGCTCCAATTGGCAAAAACGATGGTGTAAAAATAACCCTCCTTATCCTGCATCCTGACTAAAAAATCGGCCCCGTAAATGGCCTCATCCCGCAAACTTTTAACAATGCTACTATCTTCATTATCAATTGATTTGACATATAAATCAGCTGATGCCAGCATATTCCAGACTGCCATTGGTGTTTGCTGTGGATTAAGATAATTGGTAAAACATAAATGGCTTAAATATTTGCCTTTTTCGCCTGAAGCATCGTACCACCCGCCATGTACATCAACTGTATCATTGCGGGCACCAAAAAATGACATTTTTCGGTCTTTATCATCAAATGGTGTAGCACATCGCTCTGTTCGAAACCCTTCCACCAATAGAGGCAAACATTGACGGGCAATGTCGTTATCGCTAATTGTAAATTTCTCACTTTTAGCTACTTGACTGTTTAACACAACTATTGCATGGTATTCACCTGTTGTTTGCAAAGTGGTAAAATAACCAGCATATGCCTTACCGGTGCTCCATGAATCAATTTGCCCCCCTTTTTCGAATGTGGATTCGTAAACTATATTATCCTTACTGTCAACTATTTGAAATTTCTCAGGGATTTCTTCCGTATCAGTTTGCAATACAATTTTCTTTGGTGCATTTTGCTGATAACCAAGGTGATTAATTAAAATTTTGTGATTAGTAGTTTCCTTTAAACTATTATTGCAGCTTAATAGAACCAGCGCTATAAAAAGGCTTATTATTGATAAAAGTGTTTTCATTAGTAAACTATTTTTTTGATTATAATTATTTCCAGGGTATTATCCAGGGCATTCGGGTTTAACTTTTAATTTGTTAATATAGAATTCGCAGGCTTTTATTTCTCCGCTGATGACACAGATTTACGCAGATATTACAAATTATCTGCGATAATTTACGTTCATCTGCGGATAAAAAATTAATTGTTTAAGTAAGGCTCATCGTTGTGTTATCTTAGACCTGATAGCTTCTGATTTCTAAAAGCGAAGACCCTGGGTATTATCGCATTATCTTAAAACTTGACAATTTATTATTACTATGGTTTCGCATTTTAACTATATAACATCCTGGTGTTAAGACAGAAACATCAATTTTCGTAATTTTATTTTCAATTATAAAATTCATGATATTGGCACCACTTACAGAATACATAAAACCCTCATAATAATCGGTTTTATATTTATCGGAAATTTCTATTTCCAGATAATCTGTCGCGTTTTTTATTGATAATCCGCTACTCTCTTCCAGCCTGATTTCACCAACTGAAAGCACATTGCAATCGGGCGCCCAATAATTGCCCGACAAAATCAATAACGACATCATTTTCAGTGTATTAGAATAATAATCGGCATTAGTGAAATTATAAACAAGTAGTTTTTCAAATACCAAATCGAGCCATGCCTGATGTTCTACATCGATCATTGCCCCCACTGCAAATGGGCCAACAAAAGCGGCATCGTCCCAAGTTGCAATGGTGCTGCCATCAAGTTTGTAACCGCTTTTAATATTATCAGGATTGTTTCCAGTATTGGATTTTATCCAATTATTAATTTTATTCACTGAAGTTTTAGCCCTTTCGTCCCCATAAAGCAAATAATCGGTGGCAAGTCGCCAGGGAACCCTGCATGAATTGTATGAATAATCACCATCTGTATCACCTTCAAGAAAATTCGGAGGAGCCGGTTTGGCAGAAGAATTTGTATTTACTATGAAATCAGGCACTAAGCCTGTCTGTACACTATACTTTGTTTGCATTTGATTAATCAGTGAATAGCAGGTATCAACCACCTTGTTCCAAACAGTATTTTCGGTGGCACAAGCAAAAACCCTGAAATGATCGGTAATAAAATCGGAACTTCTTGTACTATAGTAAAAACTGCTTGTTGACGAAACCCAATCACCCAGCTTAACAGTTTTGGTTTGCTGATTAATCTCATCCTGCAGAATGGCACTGATTATTTTTTTAGCTTCTGAAAAATAATTAATACTGCCCGCACTACTCCATTGAATATCAGCGAGTAGTAAACCATAAGCGATATCAATATCACCATCGGAAGCGGCATCAATACCGGCTGATACATCGTCGATGCACCCATCTATTTGTTTCCAGGCCATCAGGTATTCATTGATTGAACTAGGATGGGCCTTGTAAAACTTGTACATGCCATCAAATACTGTTTTAGCATTGGCATCATAACCAGCCATCAATGGTAAAATCATCATGCCATATCCTAATCCTTCCGAAACGCAAATGGTATTGCCTTCATCAAAATCAACGTAATATTGTCCGCTACCGCAATCGCTTTTCACATACTTGTTTTTCCATTTGGTATAGAAATTTTTGACAATTTCATCGAGTTGCTCTTGCGTGTAAACAGAAGGTTTAATGCTCCCTGCCTGATAACTAACATGTTGAGGGAAAGGTTTTGTTGGAATCTGAGCTTGAATTTTCAACATTAGAAGCAGGAAACAAAAAATTGTCAGCACTTTAAAATTCATTTTTTTCATCTTATTATTTAGTAAAAAACCAAGGGGGAAATTCCCCCAAAGCAACCTGGTTACTAACGAAATTAAAAAGCCGGATAATTATGAAAAGTACCATAATTAATTACAATACATAAACCAATGTCGTTTAGTTAAGGCTGAAAGCCTTTTAGCAATAGCTCAGGGCAAAGCCCTGAGTAATTTGGATACGTTAAATCCAAGCCCTGTAAGGGCGCAAGCTTCCGCCCTTACAGGGCTTGGATTTGGACTTAATATTTTCGTAGGGCGTTGCCCTACGCTGTTGCTCATGCCCTTTCAGGGCTAAAATCCTTAACTAAACAACATTGATACATAAACTTAAAGAAAAAACTCATAATCTGAGATAAAAAAACTAAAACTATTACCTAAAAGATATTTGACATCTAAAGCTACCATTATGAAAAGAAGCAATTAAGAGTGTTCAGATTATGAGTTTTTTTTACGAGAAGCTTAAAATTTGCAAGCTTCTCAGGTTAAGTCAATCAATTGGATAAGTGTAGCCCTTTCGTTTAAACCTCCAGATCCAATCGTAATCATTATTATCTTGAAATTGCCACAATACTAACTCATTCTCAGTAAGTTTTTTTATAGAATAGAAACCCGTTGCGGTTTGTACAGGATTGCAATTTGCTTCGTTATAATCAGGGATATTGGCTCCAACAAACTGTAAAGTCAAATTTTGTATATCTAAAACAAAAGTAGCACCATTGCTTTTTATACTTTCGGGGGAAGTATACGTATAATTAGTAGCCCCATTCAAATCAAATGTCATTTCGGCACCAAAATCAGGAGAAGGGCCATCGTCACCTTCATATGGAAACCACCAGAATTCTTCCCAATTATAATTGGCCACCATATAGCAATACCCCTGTCCATCAGGGTTATCATCAGCATATACCCATGATTTTCCTTCGGCTGTAGTACCTGCCAAATTTGTCCAATTTGCATCAATAGCATGATCAATTTGATTAATGACTACCTCAATTTCTTTTTCTACAATACCTCCTGAAGTGGTGGCGGTAAATTTAAAAATATGCGTTCCTAAAAGAGGAAAAGCTACTGTGTCAATTTGTTTAAAGGATTTTCCGATTTTATAATCCCAGACTCCTCCTGTATTGGGTGTTATGTTTTTTAGTACCAATTGATTTCCACCGGAGGTTGTGCTTTCAACAGTTGCCTGTATTTGATCAACTGAAAGTACTGCTCCCAGTTCATTTCTTTTCTCAATTGGATCGCAGCCTGCTAATATCAGCAAAAAACCTCCCATAAAATAGATAAGTATATTTTTCATTTTATTCGTTTTTAATAGTTTAAGATATTCATAAAGCGCTACCATCCGGGATTTTGTTTTAAAATACCACCTGAAATCCTAACCTGGCTGGGAGGTATTGGTAAGAAACCACCTGTTTCGGTTCTGAATTTCATTGCATAATTTTCATCCACACCATTATTTTTCACGGTAATATTAGTAGCTATACCAAATGCCGCCACTTCGTCATGCCATCGCAACAAATCATGATAACGCAATCCTTCAAAAGCAAATTCAACCCTTCTTTCGAACTTTATATTCTCTAAAGTAGCTTGTTTTGCGGGAGCATTACCGCCAAAAGCACGATTTCTGACACTGTTAAAATACTCCTGAGCATTTGCACTTCCCAGCTCAGCAGCCATTAATAATACATCTGCAAATCGAATTACAATTTCGTCCTGCATGTTCCACATCATAAAATCAAGG
>JARGGF010001230.1 GCA_029210905.1 Bacteroidales bacterium
TAGATATTTAACCAATAGGCCGAAATTAATTGCAAACCAGGAATTGAGACAAATTGCTCTTCAAATAACAAAAAGCTATGAAGATGAAATGAGAAAACGTTTGAACAAATGGCACGATAAATGGAATGACTTTTTGAAAGAAAAAACTTTTAATTCTGAAACCGGCAAATGGTTCTACACTCATAAAAGATTAAGATCTGCCTTTCGTAGCATTAACAAAAACTTGCCGATACTCTATACCTATTAAAAATATTCTAAATTAAAAATTCCCAATACAACTAACTCTCTCGATGGAAGTTTTTCTCATTTGAAAGATATGATAAGAATTCATAGAGGATTAAAAAGGGATAGAAAACTAAAATTAATTGATGAAATTTTATCAAAATAGCATTACATATTTATTATTAAGCCGATTTTTAATTGTGTCGCATCAATAAAATTTAGCATTGTCAATATATGCATAAAACAATTATGTTACGAAAAAAAGAGACCAGATTGGTCTCTTT
>JARGGF010001231.1 GCA_029210905.1 Bacteroidales bacterium
TTAAATATCAAAAACAAAACAATAAAAACAAACGTTAAATTAAAGTCAACACCGGAAAGCGCTTTTAGATATATAAAAATGTTTTTATCAAGGACGAAACAATTAAAATTAGTTATTGATTTTTTAAAAAAAGAAAATTCATATGAAGAAACGTTTTGTCCTTTTTGTGGTGAAAAATCCGATTTTAATTTTATTTATAAGTTTAGTAATGAAATATGTATTTTAGATATTGAACATAAAACAAAATTTGGAAAAATTGATTTTTATTGCTATAGAGGAAAACTTTGTAGTGGTGGTCATTTAAATCCAAATTCAAAAGAGTTTATTTCAAAATCTTTAAAAATTTCAAATGATGAAGCATTAAAAATTATACATAACAGAAATAAGTCACCTTTTTATCGTTCCAATTTTTCAAATGATAAAGAATATAAAAAAGCACAACAACGAGATTTAAATTGGTATATTTCAAAATATGGAGAAATTAAAGGTAATCAACTTTTTAT
>JARGGF010000123.1 GCA_029210905.1 Bacteroidales bacterium
ATTCTGATATGCCCATCTCCTCTATTTTCTTTATCACATTATGTTCACAATATTTATTTCTTATAAAAAAAGTATTATCCGAATCATGAATCACGACTCCAATAAGCCTATTATATTTATCATTTCCCCATTCATCCTTCAATTGGTTGAGATAATCAATTGAAGGTTTTCCCATTGCTTTGATCCTATAATTAGGGTTAATGAAAATTATAAAGTATTCATGAGCCTCAATTTCATTATACTTTCCTATGGCCTTTTCATAATTTCTTTTGAGTTGGTCACTAATTCGTATGTATCCTTTCTCTAGATCTTCTTTTGATTTTTTGTAATTAGTTCCAGTTATAAAGACATTTCCAAATATACTATCACCAATACTATCAGCATCAAGACTTTTAGCTTCAATATTTATTCGAATATTATCTTTTTCTGCGACAAATTCAGGAATTTTCATCCCTCTTATTTTATCCGAAGCCAATTGTATCTTATAATCGTTTTTTAGAAAAAAAGAAAGAATTTCTAACTCATAATATGTATTAAAAATAATGGGGGAATTTACCGTCGATCGAATACCTCCTCCTTTTGTTTCTTTAAATCTATGTACGGAATTATCAGCAAACATCTTCTTTATTAAAAGATTTTTAGCTCCGAAAACTCTATCTGATTGTAAATTAATTAATACGATTGCAATCTGTTTAATGAAATTGGTATCACTTGCCAAAAAAGGCTGTGAATATTGTACCTTTGACCTAAGTAACCAGTACTCACAATCTTTCTTATACTTCAAAAAGATTTCTTGTTCTTTCTTTGTTAGATTTGCCTTTTCAAAAAGCACAAAAAGCGATTTGTGAATTTGCCTTTCTAGAGATTTTTTGAATTCGTTTTTGTCCAAATATCCTTATTTTAGTTAATTGCAAAATTATCTTCAGCATACCTTCAACATACATATAACCCTCCCACATCAACTCATTTGTAGATATATCCTATTTGTCCACAACCTATCTAGTTCTTTTCGATTGGGCTATAATTTCTAAAAATATACTTCTTCACCGTAATTTCCAAATAATTTTAAATTGCAGGAACCGTACTCTATTTTTGTGAATTTTGGTGTATTTGTGGCTTAGTGGCTAATTTCCCCTGCCGCCAAGGCCCTAAACCACAAAATTCCCTCTAAAATCAATTAATTATAGCCTTATTAGTTAGCTAATCAAAACAATACAAATATTATTTCATCAATACAAAAGCAGCCCAGGTGAAAGCAGCGCCTTCTACATCAGCATATTTTGTTTTCAGATAGTTCTGAGCCTTTTTAAAAGCTTCTCTGATTTCCATTCCTGAAAACCAGTTTTGATAAAAGTTGGTCATCAGCTGCCTGGTTTGGTAATCAGGCACTTCCCAAAGGGAAAAGAGCAGATATTCTGCACCAGCCATTTTAAATGAGCGTTGCAAACCATAAACGCCTTCATTTCCCCATACATCACCTAAACCTGTTTGACAAGCTGATAAAACCACAAGTTTTGTTTTAAAAAAGTTAAGCCTAGATATCTCCAGGGCCGTAAGCACTCCGTCTTCAACCCCCTCAGGAACTTTACTGCCCTGAAAGGCTGTATTACCGCCAGCTAAAATAAACCCGGAACGCAAAAGCGGGTCCAGCGAATGTGCAAACTCTACCTTTTTATCAATAATGGATTTGTATTCTTCACTTTTTTTATCATCACCAAAATAAAAGCCATGAGTTGAAACATGTAAAATTGATGGCGCAGCATTTTCAAGTGCTTTAAACTGCTCTTCGCTACCCATTTCTTTTTTATACAAGTGCACTTCCACGCCTTTATTTTTAAGTACATCCTGTATCTCTTCCGTTTCTTTAAGGCTACCGGGTAGGTAATTCCAGGTAATATTTCGTGAAAGTGAATCCAGGCTTCTCAAACCAGGTAAATCCTGCAAACTTGCTATATCTTCTTCAGGTGGTTTATAAGCACTTGCTATTTTAATCATTTCTTCAGTGGATAAAGTATATTCAATCCCGCCAAATAATGCAGAACTTTTGATATCCTTCGGGTACAGGCCAACTTTATTTATGCTCGCAGCCGTGGTGCTTGTATAAAAAATATTGAATTTATCCGACAAAATATTAACACTGTCGCAGGTTAAAGCATCAAATGCAATCCGGTTAAGCAGGCCAGCTGGTGACAAGTATATGGTTTTTACACCCTTTAAAGAACTTTCTATCGGACTGAATACAAGATGATACAGGCTGTCGCTTTGTGCCGAATGATGTGAATACAACTTTTTTACAAAGCTAAAGTCATCCTCGTTTTCGCGTCTCTTTAGTAAGTACTGCAATTGCTTTTCCTTAAATAAATAAATGGCCTTTGGATACTCAAAATCTTTTCGTAAAACCAGGGCATAATACATTCGATTGACTGTTGAGTCTACCGCATCAAACGAGTAAAAATGTATAAACTCAATTGTGGTCTCATCCTTATCCAATGAATTTTTTATATCCTGCCAGGTTAAATCCAGGTGTCTCAAATTTTCAAAACCTGGTAGTTTAGCACTTTTTTTGGTAATCTCTTTCTCCAGAAAATTTACATTTTCTTCAAGTTGAGCAATATCTTGTCGGCGTTTATCTAAAGGTAAGGTATATTCTTTTGCCAATATTTTACCATAGCTGTTCATCTTGCTGTAATTTATGATTAAGGCAGTATCACCACTTTGCAGAACAGCCTTACGAACGGCTATAGCAGATTTAAGCAATTGTCCCTTCATGTTAAGTGCATTATTGTATACGGTGCCGGTAAGTTTTTTATTATCTTTTCGTTTTATCAAAAAGCAAGCATGATAAGCTTCAAAATTATCACTAATCTCACCTTCCAGATACATTAACCGCTCTTTTTCACTCATAAATTTGGCACTTTTGGCAGACAGAAAGTTTAGTATTGAATTTGCCTCTAAATAGAGGGACTCCGCGTTCTGATAGGCATCCTCCTTTTCTTTCTCCGTTTTGGCATTATTACCGACAGCTTCATATAACCCTGCAAGCAGGTTACAACTTTGTACATAATCAGGATGCTGCTTCCCTAATAAATTTTCTCTTATTTCTTTAGCTTCAATATTAAGGCGTTTTGCTTTTTTATAGAAATTTGCTCTTTCCCTGTCTGTCTTTGCAGAATCACCCAAATCTTTATATACTAAAGCAAGGTTGCCACAACTTTTTGCATAGTTCTGATGGTTTTTCCCATGGGCTTTTTCATAAATATCTTTTGCTTCGTTAAAAAGTGAATCTGCTTTTCGGAGTTTTCCCAAATCATAATAAAGTAAGGCCAGGTTATTACAACTTATCGCATATGAAGAATGTTCCTTTCCTAATACCTTTTCCCTGATATTCTTTGCTTTAAGAAAAAATGCCTCGGCATAATCATAATAGTCCATTTTAATGCACAACAATCCAATATTATTGCAACTTTTTGAATAGATGGGATGTTCAATTCCATAGACTTTTTCCTCAATTTGTATGGCTTCGTTATAAAATTCAAAGGCTTTTGGATAATTGCCCACAGCAGTGTATAATAAAGCAATGTTATTACAGGTTGAGGCATAATCAGGATGTTCTTTCCCTAAAAATTGTTCTTCAACTCTTTTTGCTTCAAAATAAAGAGGTTCGGCTTTTGAGTATTTTCCTGTTATCCGGTACAGTTCAGCAAGATTGTTACAGTTTTTTGCATAGTTTGGGTGTTTATTCCCAAAAACTTCATTGTTTATAAATTTTGCTTCAAGAAATAGCTGTTCCGCTTGTTGGAAATTTCCAATATCTTTATACAAAGTAGCTAAACTACTGCAGCTGGCACCATATGAATCGTGTTTCTCTCCTAATACATCTTTTTTAATATCTTTTACCTCAATATAAAGATCTTCAGCTTTTTCATAATTGCCCATATCGTGATATAAGGAGGCCAGACCAGCACAATTTTCAGCATATGAGATATGTTTTGTTCCTAAAATCCTGGAAATAATTTTATCTGCTTCCAGATATAAGGCCTCAGCTGTCTGGTAATTCCCCATCTCTTGGTATAAGGTAGCAATACCATTGCAAATTGCAGCATAGGATAAGTGTTTTTTGCCTAACACCTCTTCATAGATTTTTTTTGCCTCCAGGTAAAGTGACTCTGCTTTGTTATAAAATCCCATGTCCTGATACAAGGAAGCAAGATTGTTGCAAGTAATCGCAAAATCAGGATGTTTATTGCCTAACACTTTTTCGCGTATTCCTTTTGCTTCAAGATAAAAAGACTCAGCTTTTGGATAATTTCCAAGCTCTTGGTATAGTGAAGCCAGGTTATCGCAACTAATGGCATAAGCAGGATGATTTGTTCCAAAAACTTTTTCCCTGATGTTTTTAGCTTCCTGATAAAGCGCTTCAGCATTATTATAATTTCCTGAATTAAAATACAGATTAGCAAGACTGTTGCAGCTGGTTGCATAATCAGGGTCTTCTTTCCCAAGTACTTTTTCCTCAATATTTTTAGCCTCAAGATAAAGCAGTTCTGCCTGTTGATTATCACCCATGGTTTCGTATAATGCAGCCAGATTGCTACAACTTATTGCATATTCAGAATGTTCTTTTCCTAAAGTTTTCTCGGTAATCTTTTTATCTTCGAGATACAGTTTTAAGGCCCGTTTATACAAACCCATTTCCTGATATAATGCAGCCAGGTTGTTACAACTGGAACCATAAGAAGGGTGATCTTTTCCAAATAATTTTTCACGGATGGACATAGCTTCAATGTATAGCGGTTCTGCTTTTTGATAATCAGCTGTGTTATAATACAATACCGCCAGATTATTGATACAATCCGCATAATCAGCATGTTCTTTACCAAGTATTTTTTCATAAGCTGCTAATGCTTCAAGGTACAGCGTTTCAGCTTTTTGATAGGCTGATAAATCTTCGTATAAATCAGCAAGTTTTTTACAGTTTATTGCATAATTTATATGTTCTTTTCCAAAAGTTTTTTCACAAACTTCTTTTGCTTCAACAAAAAGGGGTTCAGCTTCCTTAAACTTGTTTGTATCATAATAAATATTGGCAAGCGTGTTTAAAAACAAATAATACCAACTATTATCAGCCGCATTTTCAAAAGTTTTAAAAATAGCGATACCTGACAAATAATATGTTATTGCCTTTTCTGTGTTTAAATCATTTTGGTAGCTAAGCGCTGTATATAAAACTATTTTACTGTAATAAGAAGTGTCATTTTCGCCATATTGTTCATTTAATCCAGGTAAGGAGTTTTCAAATTCTAATGCGGCATTTTTGTAATTCCCGGCATTATAATATTCAAATGCTTTGTTAAGGTCTTGTGCTTTTGCGGAAAATGAATTAAAAAGAGTGAATATTAAAAATACAGATAAACTATACAGCAAAGGTTTTTTACACATGTTTTTATTTTTTTATTCTGAATTCTGTCAAAATAGATTATAGATGTTTTGCTTTGAATCAAATAATTGAATTATAATTGTTTCCAAATGGTTAATATATAATTAACTGAAATTTAGTAATTTATATATTACTTCATAAAATTATATTTTTTTTGGAAATTTTAGTGATTTTATCAGAGCGATTGTATTTTAAAAACTCTCATCACCATGCATAATTGCAGCCGCTGCCCATTCTCCCACTCCATCGATAGTTAAAATTGCTGACTCGGAATAAGTTGATGTAAAAAAAGCACTTGCTCCATGAGCAAGATGGTGTTCTGTGAAAAGAAGTTTTGTCTGCATTAAATTAATTTTCCCAATTTTATATAATTCATCAAAAATGGCCTTTTTAAGAAAAATCTTATCTTTCATCCATAATGGAATTACTTTTAAAAAGGATAAAAATCCAAATGGAACATTTTTTAATAGGTTTCTAATATTCGATCAAACTTTAATAATGGCTTATCGTAAAAAACAACTGCATCTAATTTACTTACTGAAATACCAGAATAATCTAAACAAAACCTAATTGAATTAACAGGAAAATTTGAATCGTGTTTTATTCTGGTGAACCTTTCTTCCTGGCATGCTGCAATAATTTCACCATCTCTTCTTATGGTTGCACCAGAATCGTGGTAAAATGCCGATATACCAAAATATTCATGAATTATGTTTTATTTTTTTTAATAACTATATTTTACGAAAACATTATTACTTGACAAATTGTCCAAATTTAAATATCATTGAAAGATTATGGAAGTAATTTGAAAAATTAATGCAAATAGAAGAATTATCTATTCTGTTACAAACTAACTTCTACGAATAAAATAGTAGCAAATCAATTGATAATGAATTGAATGCTTATAGCAAAAATAATATTTAAAATGTTGTAAATTTCATATTAAAAGTAAAAGTAAAGTTGTTTTTGTTAAAATGGACCCATTTAATTCAGGATCACACATTAAAAACTGTAAATTTGCACATAGCTAATGCATTCTAAAGCCTTGATATTAATAAAGATAATAGATGATAATAAATATTTACATCACATTTTTTGTAGTATGGTTGATATTAAGCGCAGCAGCATATCGATACAAAAAGGCAAGATTTGGAAAATTTTTGTCCATGTTGGCTTATATCCTATTTATACTTGGGTGCATTGAATTGGCAACGGTGTTTGGTTTATACAAGACTACGGGAAAATGGCTTTTTAAAGAGCCATATAATTATAATGCTGATTTGTTTGATCCACATCCATACCTATTAGGTGTTCCCAAAAAAAGTGTACAAAAAGCAAATTATGGGATTGTTTACACTCATAATTCATCTGGATTCAGGGGAGAAGAATTTAAGGCTAAGTCTGATAAAAAAAGAATAATTGCCATAGGAGGCTCAACCACATATGGAGTGGGTGTTAGTGACCGACAAACCTGGCCTTTTTATTTAGATAGCTTGTTGAAGGACAACTTTGAGGTTTTGAATTTTGGCATTCCCGGGCATAGCACCGTTGAAAACATTATTTTAGCCTCTTTTTATTTATCAGATTATAGTCCTGATATTGTAATTATCCAGGCCGGATTAAATGATTTACAAAGTTTAAATGTTCCTGATTTAGCCTCCGATTATTCCGATTTTCATGCACCCACCCTTTTTGGTGCATTGGGTTTTTGTTATCATAATAAACTGCCAAAATCAGGGATTGTTATGCTTAGTGTATTATTTTTAGAAAAATGTGGATGGTATCCTGTATGCAGTTTTCATAAAATGGAAGCAGATTATAAAGAAAAAAATAAAAAATCAGTAAATCGGGAAAAAGCCCTTTATTTATATAGGAGAAATCTAAAAACTTTGATAGCTGTATGTAAACAATTTAATGTAGATATAATTTTTGTTCCACAAATTTTGGTAAAAGAGTCATCGGAAAAAAACAGGCTGAAATGGTGGATCCCTTACTCAGAAAATGAATCTTTACAAGAAGATTTAATACAGTATAATGAGATAGTTCAGCAAGTTGCAGATAGTAGTAATTGTATTTATGCAAAAGAAGTATCTGCAGAAAACTGGGTATATGCTGATTTTGTCGATCCCAGTCATTTTAATCCTGTTGCTAATTCAAGACTGGCGAAAATCATTTCTCAAATTATATTAAGCCGAAATGAATGACAAGATGCTGTTTTGAGATTTTCTGCAGAGGACAAATTGTTTGTAACTATCCCTTACCCAAATTGAGCGAGGATGGAATTGACACAGATGAACTGCTCTGCTTACAGAAGAAAGATATTTCGCCTTACTTATTTAGCCCTCCGGCTAATTTCCACTTTATAATTTAGTTTAGAGCTTCTCAACATCAATTTTGAACAATTCAGCCGCATTTCTCCATAGAATCAGTTCCTTTTTGTCGTCTTCAAGATCTAATTGATCCATGAATTTTAAATAGGATCTCATATTAGATATTGGCCAATCGGTACCATATAACAAATATTTTGGGTCGCCGGCATAGGTTATCATTTCTTCAATTTCTTTTTTAATGTATCGTTCAAACTTCTCGGAAAAATCACCGAGTACCAGGCCTGAAAAATCCGTAAAAACGTTTTTATTTTTATAAACTACTTCCATACAGTCTTTAATCCATGGATTACCGACGTGACATATTACTATTTTTAAATCGGGATAATCAACTGCTACATCATCAATATGTAAAGGATGTGAATACTTCACTTTTCCTGATGGTGCATAAGTGTCACCAGAATGAAACATTACAGGAACATCGTACTCAATTGCCATTTCGTACCAAACTTTAAGTCTGCTATCATTGGGATAAAATGGTTCGTAACCAGGATAACATTTTAAGCCTTTGATAAGGTTTTGCTCCAGGTAACTGCTAATTTCACTAATATCCCTATGATTATAATTCAAATAACTAATGCCTGAAACCACTCCCAAATTATCCCGTCCGCTTATTGCTTCAACTACTTGCCCCGTACTGGGTCTGTTTTTATTAACCTTATATGATGAAAGCACCAATGAATAATTAACATTATTTTCGGCCATGGTAGATGAAAGATGGTTAAGGCTGTCTTCAAGTGAAATAACCCTGTCTTCGTGGTAATTGTTGATGTGTGTGTGAACGTCTATTATCATATATATTTAATTCTTTTAAGCGGATTTATGCTTTTCAGAGCATTAATTTAACATTCGTGTAAAGGTAATTAAAATACCCAGCGCTCAAAACCGCTATCATAGCAGGATGGAATCAAACTTTTTACTCCAGTATTTATGTTGCTTTTCAAAGGATTGTCTGACTAATGTCTTTACTTAGTATATTCACGCCTTAAAATACAAGTATAACCATAAG
>JARGGF010000124.1 GCA_029210905.1 Bacteroidales bacterium
TGCATAAATTATAGAAAGAAAGATGCAAAAAGCGGCTTCAGCTTCCGTCATGTCGGGTACAGAACCCTCCTTTAATTTTTCTATAAGACTCATAAATTATGACTTTTTTAAGATTTTACCCTTTCAAAATTACAAAAATTATGATAATTCAAATATAAAAGTACCGATAAATTACCAGAATTAACGATTGTTAACATTGGGGATCTGTCCAATCAGTTTTGATACAAAATGTTACATTTAAATGTAAATAAAGAAAAATTAATCATCTGCGAAAACAGTTTGTTCGCTAACGGGTTTTGGTTATTCCGTTAGCGATTAATGATAGTTTAATAACGTTATTCCTCAAGGGTGCTTAAATCTCCTTCATCCTGGCCTAATGCCCTGGCTCTTAGCACCCTTCGCATTATTTTTCCGCTTCGGGTTTTTGGTAGCGATTCAGTAAAAATTATGGCCTCAGGTTTGGCAATTGGACCCATTACCTTTGCTACGTGCTCTTTCAGTTCAGTTTCAAGTTCCCGGTTGCCTTCTGTTCCATGCTTTAAAATAACAAAGGCATGTATTGCATTACCTTTAAGTTCGTGTGGAATAGCAATAGAAGCAGCTTCTGCAACCAGTGAGTGACTCACAAGAGCACTTTCAATTTCAGCAGTTCCAAGCCGGTAACCACTTACTTTTATCACATCATCGGTTCGGCCAATAATCCAAAAATATCCATCCTTATCAATCCGGGCAGCATCGCCGGCACTGTACCAGCCTTGTTTTTCGTACCTTTTCCAATAAGTATCGTAATACCTTTGTTTGTCTTCATTAATACAACAAGACATGCCCGGCCAGGGTGATTTGATTACTAGGTTGCCCTCTTCTCCTGCTGCCACATCTTTCCCTTTGTCATCAACAACTCCTATTTCGTTACCAAAAAAAGGCTTGGTTGCTGAACCTGGTTTTAATGGAGTAATTGGCAATGGTGTAATCATAAAACCACCAGTTTCAGTTTGCCACCAGGTATCCATTATCGGCGCAAGTCCTTTTCCAATCACTCTGTGGTACCATTTCCAGGCTTCGGGGTTAATAGGCTCACCAACAGAGCCAAGTAGTCGCAATGAGCTGATATCATGCCTGTTAACCCACGACTCTCCATATCTCATTAATCCGCGTATTGCTGTGGGTGAGGTGTACAGGATAGTAATACCATACTTGTCAATCATTTTCCACCATCTGTCAGGATAGGGGTGATTTGGTGCTCCCTCGTATAAGAAAATTGTTGAGCCGTTAATAAGTGGACCATAAACAATATAGCTGTGGCCGGTAATCCATCCCGGATCAGCTGCGCACCAAAACCTGTCTTCAGGCTTTATGTCAAAAACCATTCTGTGGGTGGTGGATGTATAAACACTGTAGCCTCCGTGTGTGTGTACAAGTCCTTTTGGCTTTCCGGTAGATCCCGAAGTATATAGCAGGAAGAGCATGTCGTTTGAGTCCATTACTTCAGTATCACATTTTGAAGCTGCTATTGGCAAAGCTTTTAAATCATGGTACCAATAATCCCGGTCATTTTCCATATATACTTCTACACCTGTTCGTTGCACAGTAATTACTACCTCAACCACCGAGCACATTTCAAGTGCTTTGTTTACAATTTCCTTTAAATTTGTTGGTTTGCCGCGCCTGAATCCACCATCGGCAGTAACTACAACACGGCTTTTGGCGTCATTGATTCTTTCAAGCAAGGCTTCACTGCTAAAACCGCCGTAAACAACACTGTGTGCTGCACCAATTTTGGCACAAGCCAACATGGCAAATACCAATTCTGGAATTTGTGGCATATAAATGGTTACAATATCGCCTTTTGAGACACCCATGCTTTTAAGCATGTTCGCAAACTGCGAGACCTCTCTGTTTAATGCATGATAGGTAAAAGTGCGTACTTCACCATCTTCCCCCTCCCATAAAAAGGCAAGTTTGTTACGATTAGCAGTTTTCAGATGTCTGTCTATCGCATTTTGGATAATGTTGGTTTTTCCACCTGAAAACCATTTGTAAAAAGGAGCAGTGCTGCTGTCAAGTACTTTGTCCCATTTTTGGAACCATTCCAGGGTATTTGCCTGTTCTTCCCAGAAAGCTTCACGGTTCTCAATTGAATATTGATACATTTTATCATATTCTTTAACAGTTGAATTGTCGATGATGCTCTGGGGCGGATTAAAAATTTGATCGTTTTGATTCTCAGTCATTGTTTTAGGTTTTGTAAATTAAAATTCCATGCTTCAAATTGCCTTTATTTCTATAATTGACAAGCAAAGACAAAATCAGCAAAAGCTAATAATTAATTACATGGTAAAAGATGGCTTATCTGAAAAGTATTTTAATAAAACTGACTGGAAGCTAAATTTTATATGATTTAGAAAAATGAATTCAAATTCTTCTTATTTAGAATTGATCCTTATTTTTAAGCTATTTTCAAATGATGTTAAATTAATTAAATTCTTTTAAAAATTATTTGTAATTTAAATGTGTCTAAATCTTTAATATTTTTCAAAATGAGAGGTTATAAAATAATTAGAAGTATACTGATAATAAAATTTTTATTCCTGGCGATTATCACTAATGGACAGGTTGTGATTGATGGTCAGTTCAGAACTAAGTTTGAGATGCGCGACGGCTATAAAACGCTGATACCGAAAGGTGCCAATGCAACCTATCTGGCCACTCAAAGAACAAGGCTGAATTTTAAGTACAGTTGGGAAAAACTAATAACTCAGTTTTCTATCCAGGATGTGAGAATCTGGGGCGACAATGATTATAAATCCGATGTGCCTGTTATTGGAGTACACGAGGCCTGGGGCGAAATATTATTAAGTGAGGCATTTTCGATAAAAATAGGCAGACAGGAACTAAGATATGATGATGAAAGACTGCTCTCATACAGAAACTGGAACGATGTAGGAGCTTCACACGATTTAGCTTTGTTTAAATATAAAAAAAACTCGTTTGATGCACATTTTGGTTTTGCTTATAACAACCAAAAATCAGATAACTACCTTACATCCTATACATTAAACTATTATAAAGCCATGGGGTTTTTGTGGTTGTCAAAAGCCTACTCAAATGGGTTTAAAATATCCGGAATTGCCATTGGAGATGGTTATCAAAAAGATAATTCAGTAGATACTGTTTTTGTCAGGTATACATATGGTGGTAATGTTTCTTATGAAAGTAAAGAATCTAAAATAGGCTATTATGGTACTTTTTACTATCAGTCAGGTGAGGATAATTTAGGGAAAACGATAAATGCCAACTTTTTTTCTTCAAAATTTAGTTATAAAATTAGTGATAAATTGAGTCTGACTGCCGGTATCGATTACTTTTCAGGAAATGATGCTTTTTCAGACCCTGAAACAAACAATGCTTTTAGTAAACTATATGGCATTGGCCACAAATACTATGGCTACATGGATTATTTTACCGAAATAGAGACACATACCAAGGGTGGCGGGCTTATGGATATTTTCATTAGTGCAAAATTGAAATTTAATGAAAAATCTAACCTCGAACTTGCATACCATAACTTTTCATTTACAAATAATGTAATTGATCCTGAATCAGATCCATTAAATCCTGTTGCTGCTGATAAGCAGTTAGGGAGTGAGCTTGATTTGCTCTATAACTATAAATACTCCAAAATAATTGATTTTAAATTTGGATATTCTACTATGTTTGCTACTAAATCGATGGAAATAATTAAAAATGGCAGCCGCGACAGGTTTTTAAACTGGGCATGGGTTATGGTTACCCTAAACCCTGTCTTTTACAAGCAAAATGATGTGTCTGATAAATCTGATAATTAATAAAACAGTATAATATGAGCGTATTAAACAAATTTAAAATTGGCCAGAGATTGTCAGGATTATTCGCAGTTATAATTTTACTGATACTTATTAATGCTTTATATGTATATAATAATACTGATATATTGAAGGAAAACCTTACTTCTATATACAAAATTCATCTGCTAAGTATTGATTATCTGATTGAAGCAGACAGAGATGCCTATCAATCCAATATTGCATTAAGTCAGGCTCTTGACAGCCTTAATTATTCTGACAAGGAAAAGTTAAATACCCTGCTTACAGCTGTTGATGAGAATAAAGAGCAGGTTAAAATGCGTTACAGTAAATTTGAAGATGCTTTTCAGGTAAAAAAATATGATGAATACAAAGAAAATACGAATAAATTTTGGGAAAATTATAACAAGTGGATAGTTGCTGGTGATCAAATTGTGGGACTTATTAAAAGTGAAAATTACAACGAAGCCAAAGATTTATACTATGGAAAATATGTTGAAGCCTTCGATCCAATGCGAAGCGCAATGGATGTTTTTACCGGTATAAACCTTGAATCATCAGATAAGGATTATAAAGCCAGTCTGGATATTTACAGCTATATTTTGAGTACATCACTAATTATTTTGGTAATAATAGCTGCTTTTGTTGCAGTTGGAGGAGTATTTATTTCCAGAAGTATAAGCATTCCTTTAGCAGACGCAGTGAATATAACAAAATCTGTTGCCGAGGGAAATTTGGGAAATGAAATTGAAGCAAAAGGAAATGATGAAACATCTGCTGTTTTGATATCAATTAAAACGATGTCTGAGAAGCTAAGGGATATTGTGGCCCAAATAAAAGAAGGTTCAGAACAGGTTTTTTCGGGCAGCCAGTTGTTGAGCGCTTCAGCTGAGCAGGTTTCAAGTGGGGCAAGTGAACAGGCCTCATCATCTGAACAAATTTCAGCGGCCATAGAGCAGATGGTTGCTTCTATTTCCATGAATAGTTCTAATGCCCGAGAGACAGAAAAAATAGCCATGAAAGCGGCAGGTGAAATCAATAAAAGCCTTGAATCAGCCAGTCAGACTATGGCTGCCATGAGCAAGATATCAGAAAAGATTCAAATAATTAATGATATTGCCTTTCAAACCAATATTTTAGCATTAAATGCTGCCGTAGAAGCTGCCCGGGCTGGGGAACACGGAAAAGGTTTTGCGGTGGTAGCTTCCGAAGTACGTAAACTGGCCGAAAGGAGTAGGGTGGCAGCTGATGAAATACACTCAGTTTCGGAATCAAGTCTTTTAGTTGCCAACCAGTCAAAGGAATTGTTGAGCTCTATTGTACCTGATGTACAACGGACAGCCGAATTAGTGAAAGAGATTGCTGTAACCAGTGTTGAACAGGACTCAGGTGCCACTCAAATAGGCAATGCAATACAAGGCTTAAATACGGTTACTCAACAAAACTCATCCACAGCAGAGGAATTATCTTCCAGTGCCGAAGAAATGACCAATCAGGCAAGGGCTTTGATGAATGCTGTTGCGTATTTTGATGTTGATAACCGGCAATAAATGATAGGGGAAATAAGAATTAAATAAACTGATAAGCATTCAGATGTTGAAAAAGATTAAATGGGGGATAATTGGACCCGGTAGGATAGCCAGGCAATTTGCAAACGATTTTAAATATGCTGATTATGGCGAGCTGAAAGCTGTAGCTTCGCGTTCGTTGGAAAATGCCAATGATTTTGCAAATGAATATGGGATAAAAAAAGCTTATGGAAGCTATAATGAACTGTATAAAGATAAAGACATTGATGCCATATATATTGCCACCCCGCATAATTTCCATTTGGAACAATCTTCTGATGCTTTACGAGCCGGTAAGGCAGTACTATGTGAAAAACCATTGACTGTAAATCCCCATGAAGCTTATCAATTGATTAATTTGGCAAAATCAACAAATAATTACCTGGTTGAAGGCATGTGGACCTACTTTTTACCGGCAATAATAAAAGCAAAAGAATGGGTTGAACAAGGACGAATAGGTAATATACTGCATGTTAATGCCGATTTTGGATATCCATCACCATTCGACCCTGAATCGAGAAGCTACAACCCTAAGCTGGCTGGCGGAGTGTTGTTGGATATGGGAATTTATTGTGTTGCAATGGCCTGGCTTTTTCAACAAGTTGAACCTTTAAAAATGAATGTAGTTGCCCGAAAAGCCCCTACCGGAGTTGATGATGACGTAAGCATGCTGTTTGAATATGAGACTAGTGCAGCTTCCCTGACAACCTCATTTCGCTGTAAGCTAAACAATTGGGCCTATATTATTGGTGATAAAGGCTATGTTGCTATCCCCGATTTTTGGAGGGCTAAAGAATGCTCCTTATATAAAAGTGATGAAATGATTGATCATTATGAAGTCCCCAGGGATGGATTTGGTTTTAATTATGAGATTGATGCCGTTAGCCAGGATCTCCTGCAGGGTAAAAAAGAATCAGAAATTGTGACTCATTTCACCACCATTCAATTTCAGGAAATTATGGCTAAGGTGATGGGTTTGTTTTAATATTGTTAATAATTGTAGCAGGGCTTTTTTGATATAATCGCATTATTAAAGCAATAGCACATTGTTTTTAGTTCTACTTTGGTAGATTAGTATAAAAATCAATCTAACTCCCTTCAGGGTCGGGGTAAATTAGATTGATATTTCATTTTTAGCTCAATTAACCAAAGTAGATTTAGCAAATCAAAATAGAATAATTGACTATTCTGAAAGCAAAAGCTTTTTATCGCAATTTTTTCCTTAGCTAATATTGTCCTACCAATATAAAATACAAATTAAGATACACCTTGTCTGTTTTTTTTGTAACTTTTTTCAGTCGAAAACCGTTTTAATCTTGTTATTAAAATCCAATAAAAATGTTAACACAAAAAAAACAAAATCAAACCGATGGGTTTTCAGAAAAAAGGAAACTGCGCCTGTGGCCGGGTATTATTATAGCTATATTGTTATGGCTGTTTAGATTTATTATTCCTGTGATTTCACCTGAGATGCTAAACATAGGCGTGTTTAGCGGGCTAATAGGCGGGTTGGCTATTTTTATCTGGTGGGCTTTTTTTAGCCGGGCAGGCAGACTTGAACGCTGGAGTGCCATTTTACTGATGGTTATAACACTGATAGCAACCTATCTGATCATCGATAAATCAATTTCAACAGCCATGATGGGGCTTATGTTTTGGGTATATGCCATTCCAGTTCTTAGCATAGCTTTTGTGATATGGGCTATAGTAAGTCGCAATTTTAAAGACAGGCTCAGGCGAGTACTTATGGTTGCAACTATTCTTTTAAGTACTGGTTTTTGGGCGCTCCTTCGAACAAATGGCATGACAGGTGAAGCCCACAACGATTTTGAATATCGTTGGGCACCTACCCCCGAGGAACGACTCCTTTCCCAGGCAACAGACGAACCGATGAAACTGCCTGCCAATATAGCTATGCAGGATACAGTAGTTGAATGGCCCGGTTTTCGGGGTTCAAATCGAGACGGCATTATAACAGGTGTAAAAATTGCAACGGACTGGACTACCTCGCCACCAGTTGAGCTTTGGCGCCAACCTGTCGGACCCGGATGTTCCTCTTTTGCAATTCAGCGCATGCTTGTATATACCCAAGAACAAAGAGGTGATGATGAAATGGTTACTTGTTATCATCTCAAAACAGGCCAACCAGTCTGGAGACACGCCGATAAAGCACGTTTCTGGGACTCGCATGCAGGAGCCGGTCCACGTGCTACACCTACACTCAGTAATGGACGTGTTTATTCATTTGGAGCAACCGGATTACTGAATGTACTAAACTCTACTGATGGTGCTGTAGTTTGGTCGCGGAATGCGGCTTCGGATGCAAATGTAAAAATCCCGGACTGGGGATTTTGTGGTTCTCCACTGGTATTTAGTGATCTTGTTGTTGTTGCTGTAGCTGGCAAACTGGTGGCCTATGATATTGAAACAGGTACTCCGCGTTGGTTTGGGCCGGATGGTGGCGGAAGTTATAGTTCTCCACAGCTATTAACTATAGACGGGGTAGAACAAATAGTGCTTTTAAATAGCGTTGGAGCTTCCGGTTTTAATCCAAATGATGGCAAACAGCTATGGAAATATCCATGGTCTGGCGAACCTATATTGCAACCTGCCCTGACTCAGGAGGGGTATCTAATGCTCGGAGCAGGCGATTTGGAACAAAACTTACGTTGTGTGGCAGTTAAACATAAAACAGGCGGTTGGAGTGCAGAAGAAAGTTGGACTACTGCTAATTTAAAACCATATTTTAACGATATTTTAATTCATAAGGGATATGCTTTCGGTTTTTATGGACCACACATGGTCTGCATAGACGTAAAAGATGGTACACGTATGTGGAAAGGCAAAAGATATGCAGGATTTTCAATATTGCTGGCTGAACAGGATCTTATAATTATGTTATCCGAGCGGGGGGAGATAGCACTGATAAAAGCCACTCCTGACAAATTTACGGAACTTGGAAGTTTTCAGGCAATAAAGGGAAAAACCTGGAGTCATCCGGTGTTGGTTGGCGACATAATATTAGTGCGTAACAGCCAGGAAATGGCAGCTTACCGATTAACAAAGTCAGCAGTATGAAAATATTCTATTGGATCTTGTAAAACACAGATATTAATTAACAATTATAAAAGTTATTTTTTTCTCAGTCCAAATGCATTCAGGCAATTTCCCTAATTAAAAAAAGGAAGTTGCTTTTTTTTAGATTGTTCAAATGAATCAGGTTGAAGAATTGACAAAATTCTTTGGAAGCTATAATAAAGAAATGTAATTTTAGCCAATAAACGTAAGAAGAATTATGATTTTGAATATTTGATAAAAATTGCCCAATACCAACCTCTAAAATATGAAAAAACTAATACTTTAT
>JARGGF010000125.1 GCA_029210905.1 Bacteroidales bacterium
GAATGATGTTTATTTTGAACAAATGGCCACTTATGCGTTTGAACAAAAAAGGCTTGTAGACAAGAAAATTTATCCGGAACAAGGATTGATAGGAAGAGTTTTTAACGAAAAACAAACGATTTATCTTTCTGAAATTCCAAAAGACTATATAAATATTACTTCTGGCTTGGGTGAAAGCTCACCTAAAAATCTTTTGATAGTTCCACTGCTTATAAACATGGAAGTTCATGGGGCTATTGAAATTGCTTCATTTAATGTTATAAAAGGTTTTCAAATAGAGTTTATAGAAAAAATAGGCGAAAACATTGCATCAACTATTAATAATGTTTTGGTTAATGATAAAACTAAAACATTGTTAAGACAATCAAGAGAGCAATCGGAACTTTTGAGTAACCAGGAAGAGGAGATGCGAAGAAATATTATAGAACTTAAGAATATACAAAAAGAATCGGATGCCAGTATATATGCTAAGAGAGATTTGTTAAAATCGCTCGAACATATATTATTATTGGTTGAACTAAGTGCAGATGGTGAGATTTTGTCTATAAGCGATTATGTTCCGAAATTTTTTGCAATGTCCAAAGAAAACCTTGTTGGGAAACATTATAGCGATTACAGCAATTTTGTGCCGGTAGACGAGTATAAAAACCTTATATTGTCATGGGAGAAATTGGCAAATGGCGAAGAGGTGCAAACTGAACTTAAAGTTAAATCAGGCCTTGGAAAGATGACCAATATAATGGTCAATATAGTACCTGAATTTGAAAATGAAAAAATTCAGAGAATTATTTTAATGGGGGTTGAATTAAAAAAGTAAAAGGAAATTTTTAAAGCAAATAACTAATGTTTCTAAAGTTTTTTAAATCCGGTGAGAATTTACTAAAGTTTTCGTTGTTTACTGTCTTGATTGTTAGTGTATTATCTCTTCTGATATATGCTGACATTGCTTATAAAGTTAGAAGTATTTACGAATCGGAGCAGAGACTATATCACATAGGAAAAAGCTATGAATATAAAATAAAAGCAGAGCTTGATCAATATTATTCAATTTTGGATTTGTTATCGGTTTCTTTTTCAAATAATTTTCGGGATGCTAATTTTAATCAAAAATCGAAGGTGCTTTTGCAAAATATGATTGAAAAGCATGAGCGCATTATGGCTGTTGGATTGGTGACCAGAACAACTGATGATTATGAGAATGCAGATTTGCTGAATTTAAGCGATAGTGCTGCCAATAGCACCTTGTTTTTTAATCGTATAAAAGAAGGTGTTTCTGAGCAAAATAATGCAGATGAATTCCAGGGACTACAATTTAAAGTGGAAGTTGAAAAAACTATCGCAAAAGGACAAACCTCAATATTAAGTCCATTAACAAAAAAAATAGCAGGTGAAGACGTTTCAGTAATTCCTGTAGTTTCGCCAGTTTACAAGAGTAAAGAGTTGGTTGGATATCTCATCCTTTATGTTTCAATAGACTGGCTTGGTAATGATGAGCTTTTAGGTGATGGTTTTACATCTGAATACGAAGCTTTTGTAACAGTTGGGAATGGTCAATTGGTTGCAATCAAAAAAAATAAGGTTTTTTTGGCCGAAAACATTAATAAAGTGTGCTTGCCTTGTAATGATCTTCTAAATGAAAAAGGAAGTATTTTTAATTCCTCAATTCAGGATAGATACATAACTCTTTGTATTCCAATTGATTTTAAATTTGGAATTCAAAATTGGAATGTTTGTCTGAGAAGTGAAAAAAATACTTTTGCCTATGCCGGACAAAACAGAATATTTACATGGATTTTGGGTCTTTTATTATTGATCATTGGCATAATTGTTATCGAATTTTTAATCAGGCGAAATTCAAAGCCATGGGATTACATTCATGAACTTGTAAATGATATAATTACAGGAGTAAAAAAGACTGGCAAAAAAGAAATTGATATTTATGATTCAAATTTCGGGGAACTTAAGGATTCACTAATATTGATTGATAATTCGTTAAACGAATTGTCATCTATTAATAAATCAGCTTTATCGGAAGATTATTCTAAAACTTTTTCCAAATCAAAATTTAAGAATAAGATCATTGATAGTTCAATGTCTTTAATTAGTAAGTTGAAGTTAGCTTCTGAACAATATAAACAGAGTGAGCTTGCTGCAAAAGAAGCCAATCATTATATTGAAGGACTTGATAAAATTAACAGCGTATTAAAAGTTCACCATGAAGACATACATGAACTTTCGGAACAGATAATTCGTACTTTGGTTGATTTGATGGATGTGGAGATGGGTGCTGTATTTCTGTTAAAAAATGAAGCTGACGAATTAATACTTGATTTGGAAGTTAGTTATGCATATGATGAAAATAAATATCAAAAAAGGGCTTTTAAATTAGGTGAGTCACTTATTGGCTCATGCGCATCGGAAAAAAGGACTGTCCATTTAAAGAAAATTCCAGAAGATTACCTGAAAATTATATCGGGATTAGGACACACATCACCTAAAAGTTTATTAATAATTCCATTAATCTTTGAAAAAGAAGTGTTGGGAGTAATTGAGCTTGGTACTTTGAACGAATTTGACCAGAATGCGGTAAGTTTTGCTGAAAAGGCAGCTGAAACAATTGCAAATACATTGTCGCTTGCTGAAAACAATATTAAAAACAGCTTTTTGCTTGAAAAGACCCAGTTGCAAACAAAAGAACTTGAAGAAAGCGACCGGAAAATGAAAGAGGCATTGGCCGAATTAAAGGATATTCAAAGCAGGACTGCAAAAAGTGAAGCCGAAGTTAGAGCTAAGCTTGATGCTATGAATAATACTTTGATGATGGTAGAGTATACCACTGAAGGTATTTTACTTGATGCCAATTATAAGTTTCTGAACACTATGCAGTACTCTTTGGAGGAAATTAAGGGTAATAATGTTATTGAATTGCTTAAAGAGGAAGATCGTGATGAATTATTAAAGGTTATAAACACGGTTAAAAATGGCAATTATTATGAATCAGTGATGCGCAGGCATACAAAATTAGGGGTGGAAAAATGGTTTATGGCAACTTATACCCCTGTTTTTAATGACGAAGGTTCAGTGCAGAATATCTTGTTTTTTGGTATTGATATTACAAAAATGAGAAACCATGAACTTGAATTAAAAGAACAGTCTGAAAGACTAATGGCCGAAATTAAAAAACTAAAAAAGTAAACAAATTAGGTTAGATGCATCAACACATTATAAAAAAACTATCTTAATAAATTAATAATAGCCCATATCAATATTACCAGAAATAATCCAGCAGCAACCAGCATCAGCCTTTTATACTTTAATATAAACTGTTCGAATTCAAACAAAGAATTAAAACGCTTTTGATCTCTTAACAGAAGTTTATAATCTTTGTTGCTTGCATGATTTTCAGACTCAAAAGTTTCTACAGCTTTGTTTATAAATAAGCTTGCATCCTTTAATTTGTTTTGTTTTACATAACAATAAGCCAGATTGTGATATAAGCCACTGATGCTCAGGGATTTTTTACGTTTTCTTTTTTTTTCAAAATTGATAGCTTTTAAATTATATTCTACCGCTTTTTCATAATTTTGAATACCCTCATAGGTTTTTGAAAGGGCAAAATAAGAATCAGGGAGTAAATCATCATACTTCCCGGCATGCTTTTCAAGTATTTCAATATCTTTCAGACTATAGAAAATGGCATTTACAGTGTCCCCTAATTTTTTGTAAATATAAGCCTTGTCTCTATAGAAAAGTGCTACTATGGGATGCTTACTGTCAATGGCCTCAGATATTTGTATGGCTCTTTGATTATATAACAGTGCATCCTCATATTGTTGATATTTAATTAAATTAGTAGATAACAGATAGCTTAATTGTGCCAGATGAAAGGTATTTCCGGATACCTTTTGAATAACTGACTTTAGTTTGTTATAAATAGGTAAAAACTCTTCCTGGTAGTCTAATTGGTTGGCCTCAAGCCTTTTGCTGAAATAGTCAATAATTGTTGCAATTTGTTCAGGTTCAGGGCAATATGTTTCCAAAACTGTTTCTCTGACAACCTCCCTTATCGAATATAAATCTTTTTGGCGTATTAGCAGTTCTTTTGAGGATAAATCGTGAATAGTATCGAAAAAGGCAGCACATTCGGTTTTATCTATTTGAAATATTTCAAAAAGTTCCGGGAGCGCATAATAATTTAAAGGTAAAACTGAAAAACTATATACTATTTCTCTTTCCCAATTGTTCAAATTTGTTAAATCAATGATCATTATTTAAATACTGATGTTACTATGAAAAATTAACCTATCCGAATTATTTTCAAAATCACTTTTTCTTATTTGAAAGCTGTATTTACCTTAAAATCAAAGAGGTATACAAGTGTGTTCTTTAATTTGCAAGATTCCCCAAAAGGGGAGCTAAAAGCCTCCAACAAGCATATAATCTTATTATATTTAAGTTACAAAATGCAAAATTAGTGATAATACTTTGGTTTTTTTACAAACAATAAAGTGAAGGTTTAATTTTGCCTTAAAACATTTTTTATGGATATAACAATTGCCAGGTAATTTAGTTCAAATTTAGTGTACCATAAAGCCTGTGTAGCCTTTATCTTTGATTTCGAGTATTTCAACCGCTTCAACCACTGCCCACCTGGGGCCTTCATTGCAATATCTTAAAAATTTTTCAATTTCCTCATCAGTACCAGAGGCTTCTATATAAACTGAGCCATCAAGCATATTTTTTACCATACCTTTGATGTTATATTCATTGGCTACTTTCATGGTGTGGTGCCTGAAGCCTACACCCTGAACTCTTCCGTTTATGCTTATTGCAAGGCTTTTCATCTTGTATGTTTGCTTATGTTTTTATTTAAATTATCCAGTATTTTAAATTAATTATAACTGGTTTAATCTTAACCCATATTATCTTTATAAAATATAATTGATATGTAGTTCACTACTTCATCCGATGGCATTATTTGTCCGGAATGCCCCCTTGCTAAAATTCCAGATTGATAATTACCCTGAAGGGCTGAATATTCCATCAAACACATTATAGGGCCAAATCCGCAAACCGAAATATTGTGTGCCCGTACTGTTTTTTCAATATTTTCAACATTTTGATTTTCAATTTCTTTCAATACCATATTGTCAAGCACTTCACTTTTTTTTGGATGCTTAAAGTGTGTAAAATCTGATGACGCGATAATTGTAATTTTTCGATGAAGTTTTTGAGCGGCGGCATCAATTTTTTGCGCAAGCAATTTAGCGTTTTTAGCATTTTGTTCAGAAAGTGTAATCATTACTATCTTAAACTGATGATTCAAAAAATGCTGCAAAAGAGGCAACATCACTTCACCAGCATGCTCGTTCTTGTGCGCTATGTCTGAAACTGGTATGTTAAGTTCATCCCTGAATTCCATATCCTGCTCTAGTTTTCCAAATGGAGTTTGCCAAAACCGATGGCTTTCTGTAGCCATTTTTTCTCCATAGCCTGTATGATTTGGATTTATAATCACAAAGGTTTCTGCTTTATCATTACTGTTTTTGAGTATTTCAAAAAAATGAATGGCTTGATAGGCAGAAAACATGTATCCTGCATGTGGAACAACAGCTCCATGAATTATTTTTTGTGCAAATGAAAGGTCTATTTTATTTTTTTCAAGGAGATAGATTTCCTGAATTGTTGCGGCCAGTTTATTTTTTTCAGACGGATAAAATCTGCCTGAAACGGCTGGTAATCTTGTACTTGTGTCTTGCATTTGTGTATGGGTTAAAGGTGTTCAATAATTTTATTCCTGCAAATTAAGCATTGTCCGTTTTGATCCAGTCCCTCGGTATTTACAGCATAGCCATTTCTGCTGATTACCACATTATTACACTTGCTGCAATGTGTGTTTTGCCCATTTAAGGTCAATAAATTTCCAATATAAACGTAGTTTAAATGTTCTGCTGCAATGTTGTAAAAGTTTGTCATTTTTTCAGACGATGTAGCCGGAACAGATAACTTATAGCGGGGAAAGTACCTGGACAAGTGCAAAACAGTATTTTCTCCAAGTTCATTTTTAATCCATTTTATCATTTCAACAAAATGGTTTTCATCATCATTTAATCCAGGGATAATCAGATTTGTAATTTCAAGAAACTTACCTGAATTATTTATCTTAATTAAGTTTTTTTTAATCGGTTCCAGTATTGATTTTGTGATTTTTTTATAAAACTCTTCAGTAAAAGCTTTTAAATCGACACTAAATGCATCAATAAAATTAAGCATGCTTTCTAAAGGTCCCTCCATAAAAAAGCCATTGGTAACCATAACATTTTTTAAATCATATTGTTTTGCAAGAAGGGCTGTATCCCTCATAAACTCATAAAAAATAAATGGTTCGTTATAGGTGTATGCAATTCCAATGTTATTTTTTAATCGCATGGCATCATTAACTATAGAATCTGGCGAAAGTTCTTTTAATTGAATGCCTTTTACACCAGATTGAGCAATTTCATAGTTTTGGCAAAATTTGCAATGCAGGTTGCAGCCAACGCTGCCAATAGATAGAATAGATTTTCCCGGATAATAATGATAGAGAGGTTTTTTTTCTATAGGATCAGCGTGAAAACCACTTATTTTCCCATAGTTTTCAGCAATTAATGTTCCATTATGATTTACACGGACCCTGCAATTACCGGCTTTACCCTTATTAATTAAGCATAAATGAGGACAGAGCTCACATCTAACCATGTCATCCTCTTCCTTGCAATAAAAAAGTGCTTCTCTCATAACATTTTCAGCTTTGTTATTGGTCAATAATATCTGGTTGAGGTAAAGGAATAAATCTTCAGCAAATTGCTCTTCGTATTTGAAAGTCCGGCCTTTCGTTTAGCAATTGAAAGTTGCTTTTCAATAGTATCAATCCCGTCAATGTCAGGTAAAAGCACCCCTCTGGAGGCCCCTCCATCCGAAACTATAACACCAAAATGCTTTGGATTGAGTTCATCTGTGTTGTTTATTAATTGTGGCTGAGATAAAACGTCTACTGAAATTTTAATCTGTTCCAATTCAGATGGTTTTACCGGTTTAAATCGGGTATCCCTGGTAGCCGCAGAAACAGCATTTGATATAATTTCAAGATAAAGATTAACTTCTTGTGGATAAATGGTGCCTATGCAGCCACGCAGACTTCCATCTTTCAAATGTATTGACACAAAACATGACTGATTGACTGCTAATTCATCAGGAATTTTCCTTGACTTTATTTCAGTTAAATCATGTTTGTTGACAACCTTAAATATAGTCTCTAATGCCAGTGCTGTATGTGTGCTTTTTGTTTCGTACATTTTATATTTTTCTGTTATTTTTAAACCCATCCTAATTTACAAAATTGTAGGTGAAAAAGCTAATTAGAAATGTGTTTTTTCTACATCATCTTTGAGTAATTTTAAAATAAACAAAATTCAATTGAAGTTGCAAGTTTTAATAAATAATGCGGCTTAAAAAATTATTTTGTTTAATTTAGTGCAAAAAAATAAACGATACGATGGATCCTCTAAGAATTGAAAAAGAACTGAATACCTTGAAAATTGTCCTTGATAAGAATAAAAATGAGTTCTTATTTGAAGGTCGCTCCCTGCCTGAAAATACAGTGAAATTTTTTGAGCCGGTAATGGCCTGGATTAAGAATTATAAAAACGATCCACTTGAAGAGACAATTGTTCATATGAACTTTATTTACTTTAACACTTCCTCTGCAAAGCTTTTATTAGAAATACTCCGCGAATTCGATGAAATTAATAAGTCAGGGAAACCTGTTAAAATATATTGGCATTATATGGTTGAGGATTTTGATATTCTTGAAGCTGGAGAAGAATATTCAACCATGATAAGTACGCCTTTTGAATACATAGAGCACCCTGAAGAAGATTATACTGATTAAAAAAATAACATAAAAAAACTTCTTTGTCATATAAATGACCATTGCTTTTGGATGGAAACCTTAGTTTTGTTGCATTAATATCGACCTTTTTGCTCAAACAAATAGCCAATATAATTGTTTGATAAATAGAAAGATATTAGCGTTTGTAAATTTAAAAACTAAAGATATGAAAGTAAAAGCAATTTGGAATAATCTGGTAATAGCTGAAAGTGAACATACTGAGGTAGTTGAGAACAATCATTATTTTCCTGTAAATTCAGTAAAAAAGGAATTTCTAAAAAATACTGACCATCATACAACATGCCCGTGGAAAGGTGAAGCGAGTTATTTTGATGTTGTTGTTGACGGAAATGTAAATAAGAATGCCGCGTGGTACTATCCAAATCCCAAAACCGAAGCAAAACAAATTAAAAACCACATTGCTTTCTGGAAAGGTGTGCAAATAATTAAAGATAAATAGGATACTAAAATATTATAGACCTGAAATCAAATAAAGCCAGTATTATCAAAGCTGGCTTTTTCTTTTCATAATCTGAGCAACACTTGCTGTTATTTTTTCATCTAAGGTAAGTCCATATTCTATCTTCTGAAGAATCCTTTCTTCATTTGGTTTCAGGACTAAATCTGAATATACAAAATCGCAGCAATAGATATAAACTGGCAGGCGGTTGTCTACAGTAATAAAAGGACATGCCAATTCTATTACCTTTTCGGGATTATATTCGCAATACTTAAATAATTTTTGAAAACCCGGGAATAAATCGGTGATGGTCATTTTTTTGAATAACTTAATCTTCCCAAAATAAAAGCTAAATTCATTAATTTCTTCATCAGTCATTTTCC
>JARGGF010000126.1 GCA_029210905.1 Bacteroidales bacterium
TAGTCTGAATGACGATACTGACAATTTGCAAATGATTATTTCTGATACAGGCCTGGGTATTTCAGAGGGAAATATGAAAAAACTATTCACTCCTTTTTTTACCACTAAAATGATAGGAAAAGGGACTGGACTAGGGCTTTCATTAATTTATGGAATAGTAAAAATGCACAGAGGTCAGGTTAAAGTTGAATCAAATGCAAACCTGGCAAATGGAAGCACCGGAACAACCTTTGTAATTTCTTTGCCGCGGAATTTGCAGCGTTTGAATAAGAATGAAGAGTAGCGGATGATAAAATAATAAATGTTATGCCTCAATTAAAAGTGCTGGTAGTAGATGATGAACCTGGAATACTTTCAGGTATCAGGATTATATTAAATGATTATTCAGTTGGTTATCCATTTCTTGATGAGGATTTTACTTTTGAAACCATTGAGTCGGAAAATGCTGAAGATGCACTCAGGATTATTGAGAACAGCAAGCCCGATTTAATTTTACTTGACAACAAGCTACCGGGAATGGATGGGATTGATTTACTTGAATTAATCAGTGACTGGGGTTTTGAAATCCCGGTAATGATGATCACTTCATTTGCTTCGCTTGATTTAGCAGTTAAAGCAACTAAAAATGGGGCCTATAATTTTGTTACCAAACCTTTTACGCCCCAGGAATTAAAAGCGGCAATGGAAAGCATTACCAAACATTTGTTTTTGAGACGTATGACACAAAAGTTAAACCAGGAAGAAAAACAAGTAAGGTTTCAATTCTTATCCGTGTTATCGCACGAATTAAAAGCTCCCCTAAATGCTGTTGAAGAATTTCAGCAGCTCATCCTGCATCGCCAGGCAGGGGATAAGTTAAAAGATTATGACATCATAGTTAATAGAAGTATTGACAGGATAAAAGCCATGCGGTTGCTTATTAATGACTTACTGGATTTGACCAAAATTGAATCCGGTTCCAAAAGCAGGAAAATAGAGCCGGTAGATCTTGTGCCGATTGCCCAGCAATTGATAGAAAACAATCGAACATTAGCTGAAAATTCAAAAATACATATATATGCAAATTTTCCCAAAGAGCTAATTTATCGTGCAGACATTCGGGAAATGGAAATTGTGATTAATAATTTGATATCCAACGCTATAAAATATAATAAAGAAAAGGGTTCGGTTTATATTGAATTACAGGATTTGGACCAGGAAATCAGACTAATTATTGAGGATACAGGAATTGGCATGACAGAAGAAGAGGCAGCCAAAGTTTTCAGGGATTTTATTAGAATTAAAAACGTTAAGACAAGAAACATCTCTGGCAGTGGACTGGGACTATCAATATGCAAAAAAATTGTAAACCTTTATGGCGGTCAAATTCAATTGCAGACAGAAGTTGATAAAGGTTCGAAATTTATTATTCAATTACCAAAGAAAGAAACAAATAAATAAAGAATCATATGGCGAACATTAAAATTTTATTAGTTGATGATGATCCCGATCTCATTATTGCAGTGCAAACCATTCTTGAAAATAAGGGATACGAAGTGGTTGCAGCATATAACAAAAAGGAAGGCCTTGAATTATTACTAACAGAAAAGCCGGATTTGGCAATCCTGGATGTTATGATGGAAGGCACCCACGATGGTTTTGAACTGGCACGTGCAATAAAGCAAATTCCTGAATATGAGAAACTTCCAATTATTATGCTCACCAGTGTCGATAGCATTACCGGGGTCAATTTTAAGGCTGCAATGAGCGATCCCAATTGGTTGCCTGCTGATGAATATATTGATAAGCCTGTTGAACCAAACGATCTTATTGAAACAATTGAACAGGTTTTGGCAGCAAAGGCTGATAAGCGATAAAGCACGATTTCTGAAATTCCTTTATTTAATCTTTGCAGAATTTAATTCAATAACTAAAGTTAAATAGCAGATTAATAGCAGTTTGTGAGAGATGTTTTAAATAGGAACCGAAGGTTGTACTTACGCTCACTCTGGATGATAAATCTGAGGTGGATCGCAATTTTATTGGTTGCAATTATAACACTGATAACAGTATATTATTTTCGAATAGAACTATACGAAAGAGGGATTTATTTTGTTTGCCTGCTGCTTGCACTTGAAAATATGGTCTCTGTTTTTTTTCTCAGACGAATTGGTAAAGTAAAAGAAATAGCTAATCTGGTTAACAACCCACCAAAAAAAATAAAGCAGGACTATATACGGATAAAAAGGACAATAAATTTTCAGATTTTATCTGATTTATTCTTACTTACATTATTGCTTTATTATACAGGAGGAGTAGAAAACCCTTTTGTTTTTTTCTATTTTTTTCATTTGGCAATTGCCAGTGTTTTGCTATCACAAAAAGAAACTTACATGCATACTGTAGTTGCGTTCTTTTTGTTTGTGATTTTAGTTTATTCTGCTTATTTTGAAGTGCTTCCCTACTATGGCCTCCATATTAATAAAGAATTTGTTGATATTCATTTGTATAAAGACAGTTATTTTGTGCTTAAAAATACCGTGACCTTTGTGGCCACAGTATTTATTTTGGTTTATTTAGCCAGTTCGATCGGGCGAAAACTTCAGACACAAGAAGAGAAGTATATTGAAGCCCTTGAAAAACTTGAAGAAAAAGACAAAATAAAGAATGAATACGTACTCAGGGTTACACATGATGTAAAGGGCCATTTAGCAGCAATTCAAAGCAACTTAAGTGTGTTGAATTCCAGAATTTTAGGGCCGCTTGACGAAAAACATGAGGGTTTTATTGAAAGGGCATATAAGCGAACTTTTATGGCTACTCATTTTGTGCGGGATTTACTTAAAATTACACGCTTAAGGATGATGGAATCAGTTGAAGGACAACCCTTTGACATGATACGTATTTTACTTCAGGCTATCAAGGACACCCGGGCAAATGCTGAGGAGAAAAATATTGAACTTACCGAAGAAATAGAGGAAGATCTTGGAATTGTTGTTGGTGATGAGTTCTCCATCCTTGAAATCACCAGCAATCTTATTTTAAATGCAGTGAAGTATACCAATGAAAATGGAAGGATAAAGTTAAAAGCCATTAAAATGAGAGATGACGTTTTAGTGACCATTCAGGACAATGGACTGGGGATTCCCGAAGATGAAAAAGATAAAATATTTGAGGAATTTTACCGTGGAAGTAATGTGAAAAAAATAATTGAAGATGGCACCGGGATTGGACTTGCCATAGTGAAAAAAGTTATAGAACAGCATGGTGGAGTGATTAATGTGGAAAGCACATTAGGCAAAGGCTCGAAATTCTATTACATTTTGCCTAAATTTTCGTAACATCCGGTAAAAGTTTTATAAAATAAGAGGCTGCCAGGAATTATTCTATAGCAGCCTCATTTTTAATTCTAAAAACTAAATCCAATCTCATTATTGGATTTAAATGGTTTTTTCCTCGGCATTCTCAATTGTATCGCTATCCTGATCTGCTTTTTTATCCTCGTCTTTAGCAAATTTCCATCCTCCAATCATTGAAGAAAGAACTCCATGCCGCTCTACGTAATCATGGTAAATGGTCAGATAAATATGAATTATTGCAAATACAATAAAAAACCACATTAATATATGATGTAATTGCCTTGCCGGTAAATCTCCACCAAGCAGGTGTACAAACCATGTGAATTGCTGTGGAAACCAGGAATCACTCATGGCCGAATATATGCCGAACCCGGTTAAACTCATCAAAACAAAAGCAATAAATGTTAAAAAATAAGTGATACTTGCAAGCGCATTATGCCCCAGTTTTACCAAAGGTTTTTCCTGAAGTTGTACAATATCAACTCTTAAAACATCTACTACCTCTTTCCATTGTGCTTTTTTAAAGGGGATAAAATTGGTCCAGCGGGCATATTGATTACCTACAAAGCCCCAATATATCCGCATTAAAAAATTAAAAAAGAAAACATAAGCAGTTGCGAAATGGATAAAGCGTACAATTCCAAACCAGTAGCTATAGGATGCTTCAACTGCCTGGGTTATTGCTGGTGGATTTCCTATTAAATAGCCTGTTACAGAGAGTATTAATATGGAAATGGCATTTATCCAATGATAAAATCTAACCGGTGTTTCCCATACGTAAACTTCTTTATATTGGGCTGTTTTTATTTGAGTATCCATAATTGTAAATTTTAAAAGGTTTGGATCTGGTGAACATAAGTTCCCTTTTCGTCATACAAGTGCACCGCACAGGCAATACAAGGATCAAAAGAATGGATGGTCCTTAATATTTCAAGTGGTTTTTCCGGATCAGCTATTGGTGTTCCAATCAAAGCTTCCTCGTAAGCAGAGCGTTGTCCCTTTGGATCCCGTGGTGATGCATTCCATGTACTGGGAACCACCAATTGATAATTATCAATTTGTTTATCCTTAATTTTGATCCAATGTGCCAATGCACCTCTGGGGGCTTCTGATAATCCTACGCCTTTTGCTTCCTTAGGCCAGGTGTCTGGTTCCCACATGTCTTTTGTAAAGGTGCTCGTTTCTCCATTTTTAATATTGGTCAGTAAACTTTGGAAAAACTCCAGCGACCATTTTGCCACTAATATTGTTTCAAGACCTCTGGCTGCTGTGCGCCCCAGTGTTGAAAACAGGGCTGTTACAGGCACTCCTAGTTTGCCAAGGGTGCTGTCAACCACTTCCTTGAAATCATTTTTTCCTGAGGCATAACCTACCAGCATTCTTGATAATGGACCCACTTCCATGGCATTGCCTTTCCACCTTGGCGTTTTAAGCCAGCTGTACTTTTCTTCTACATTTAAAAATTCATAAGGAGGCTGGGGGCCGGTGTAATTCAGCTTGGTTTCCCCATCCCAGGGGTGCTTCCCAACTGCATCGCCATTACCGTATTCATACCATGAATGCTTAATAAATTCCTGAATTTGTTCAGGATCTGTTCCATCTACTGGTATTACTTCATTTAAATTTCTGTTCATGATGATACCACGAGGGAATTTAAAGCTTGCAACATCATCAAACCCATTCGTTGGTAAATCACCGTAAACCAGGTAATTCGATAATCCGCCACCTATGGCGGCCCAATCTGTATACATTGGAGCAATTGCCAGTAAATCAGGTATGTATACCTGTTCGATAAACATTTTTGCCTCGTCAAGTAAGGTTCCAACGTAAGCTAAACGCTCGGCATTAATGGCATTGTTTTCTTCAATATTTATTGAGCAGGGCACACCACCAACCAGATAATTTGGATGAGGGTTTTTACCACCAAATATGGTGTGTATTTTAACAATTTCCTTTTGCCATTCAAGTGCTTCAAGATAATGTGCAACGGCTAAAAGATTTACTGCAGGGGGCAGTTTATAAGCTTTATGTCCCCAATATCCATTTGCAAAAATACCAAGCTGGCCACTGTTTACAAATCCGGTGAGTTTTTTTTGCAAATCGCTAAAATAACCTACAGAACTTTTTGGCCAGTTAGAAATACTCTGAGCGATGACTGAAGTTTCCTTCGGATCCGCTTTTAATGCTGATACCACATCAACCCAATCCAGGGCATGCAAATGGTAAAAATGCACCACATGATCCTGCATGTATTGTGCTGTGAACATCAGATTACGAATAAGTTCAGCGTTAGCTGGTATTTTTATATTTAATGCGTTTTCAACTGAACGGACAGAGGCCAGAGCATGCACAGTGGTACATACGCCACAAACCCTTTCGGTAAATGCCCATGCATCCCTTGGATCGCGCCCTTTTAATATTAATTCGAGGCCACGCACCATAGTTCCCGAGCTGTATGCATCCACTATTTTGCCATCTTTTATTTCGGCTTCCACTCTTAAATGCCCTTCAATTCGGGTAATTGGATCAACTACAATTCTATTTGCCATGATTTACCTCCTGTTTTATGTATTTGAATTTTGTTTTTTATCCTTCATCCTGCCGCTTTGGATTAATCTTCGTTTTCGAATATTGGTGGCTACGGCATGCGCAGCAATTCCGGTTGCGGTTATTGCGCCAAGGGCTAAACCAATGTCATCAGCATTTTTTTCTATACCAAAACCAGGGAAGGATGGTAAATGTGAATAGAAAGGACCATTGTCCCAGAAATTAGCTTCACTACATCCAATGCAGGGGTGACCTGATTGAATGGGGAAACTTACTCCATTATTCCACTTAATTACCCCGCAGGAATTATAAGTTACCGGGCCACGGCACCCCATTTTGTATAAACAATATCCTTTTCGTGCGTTGTCATCGTCAAAACTCTCAACAAACAGACCTGCATCATAATTAGGCCTGCGATAACAGGTATCGTGTATCCTTCTGGAATAAAAAGCCTTAGGCCTTCCATGTTTGTCTAATTGGGGAAGGCGGTCGAAAGTAAGTAAATGAACAACTACACCAGCCATCACTTCGGCAATTGGAGGGCAACCCTGAACATTTATTACCGGTTTTCCCTTCACTATTTTATGAATAGGCGTTGCACTGGTAGGATTTGGGTTGGCTGCCTGAACACATCCCGAAGATGCACAATTGCCCCAGGCAATTACTGCTTTTGCTCCTTCTGCAGCTTCATTGACAATGTTCTCGAAAGTTTTTCCTCCAATTACACAGTATACGCCATCATCTTTTGTTGGAACTGAACCTTCCACCAACAAAAGATATTCACCTTTATATTTTTCCATGGTGGCTTGCCTGGCTGCTTCTGCCTGGTGACCTGCTGCCGCCATTAAAGTTTCAGTATAATCAAGTGAAACTTTATTTAACAGGATATCTGCAACAATTGGATGAGATGACCTGATAAATGATTCACTGCAGCAAGTGCATTCCTGGCCATGAAGCCAGATTAATGGCAACCGTGGTTTGGTTTCAAGAGCTTTAACCATTTGGGTGATGCCACTGGCCTCTAATCCCAAAAAGGCGCCCATCATACCACAAAACTTCAAGAAATCGCGACGGGAATAGCCCTGTGCACGGATTTCATCGTATACTGTTGGTTTTTTCCGACTCATAATTACTCCTTTTTAGATAATAGTTTTTTAATTTATTGCTTAAAAATCAAAATGTTAAACTTCATATAAAGTCTTTATCATAAAGTCTCCTTCAATAACAACTTCTTCTCCAAGCCTTAACTGTTCCAGTTTATTTGCATAAAGCATAATAAATTCAGGTTTGCACATTATTTTAACCTGATGGGTACCTTTAACCTCATATATTTCAATTACTTCTCCTGTAAGGGTAAGATGATTGACTGGCTGAGATTTCATAGTTTATGAATTTGGTGACCGGAAGCCTGAATCCAAGATCCATGCCTAAAAATTTTATTATAAGGAAATTTAACGGGCAACATCGAGTATAGTTATGTAAATCAGATACTTGTATGTTTGAATATATTTTGGAAATTTAAGTTTTAAAAGACTGCGAAGGTGAAAATCTACGGAAAACCGCATATTGTAATACGGAATACCGTAGTTGCCTGAGTTGATAAATAACTGACTTTTAAATGGGGGGAGGGAGGATTAAATAGGTTCAGATTTGGGTATAAAAAATTAGGACTAATATTTTATATTGTCCTAATTTAAAAATTTAATCATCATTGGTCTTTAAAGACCAACCGATTGCAGTATTTTGGGAACATGATCTAAGATGCTGTTATTGTCCTTTAATTTTTCCGTACTGCATTTTAGTTCATTTCCACTGTCGTCTTTAATTCGGATGGAGTTATCCGTGGGATTTAAGTAAACACTATATTCGCTTCCGAATCGATTTACTTTACCAATAAATTCAGCCTCTCTCATTTGCTTAAGTAACAGATTTGTACAATTATCACACAAATTTAAAAAAATTGATGATTCTGCTCTCATGGTCATACAAGTGAAAACAGCTATCAATTCTTAATCTTTGACGTAATAAGGTTTATTCCTGACGAATGTTGCGATATGTTGGATAAGATTGACTTATTTAACTTTTTTGCTCACGATAATATGTTTTTATAATATGATTGACTATTTTTAGTATCTTAGATTTTATTCTAAGTAATTGAAAATGAGTGGATCATTTGTTAATTAGTATACTTTTTTCAAAATTTATTTTACAAAATTAGTTGAAATGCTTACAAATATTATCCTAAAAATTATAACATATTAAACAATTACTAAAATTAAAACTAATGAAAAAATGGCTTAAGATTTTATTGATTTTTGTTGTTATTGTAATTATTGCCGCAGCATTTTTTGGCTACAAAGTATTTAAAACTGTTGCAGGAAGTGAAGAAATTTCAGGTAAACAAGGCATAATACCCGAGCAGCTTAAAGAGGTTCCTCCACTAACTGAAGATTTATCAGACTGGCCTAACTGGCGGGGGAAAAATTTTGATGGGAAAAGTGAATTTTCGGGGCTTAAAAAAGATTGGTCTGAGGGCTTAAAAAAACTTTGGGAAGTAGATTACCTTTGCCAAGGCCAGGCAACGGCCTCATGGTCTTCGCCAGTTGTAAAAGGGAATCGATTGATTATTCCCGGACGTGATGATAAAAATGATTTGGTTTTTTGCTTAAATACCGATAATGGAGCACTAATCTGGAAAGGAAGTTATAAGGCTGAGGCGGGTGACAGTCATAGTCCTGGTGCCAGGGCAACTCCTTATATTGATGCTGACCGCGTATATACTTATGGAAGGAGTGGGGATTTGGTAGCCTGGAAACTGATGGATGGTAAACTTTTATGGCATAAAAATGTAAAAGAGGAAGGGAGAGC
>JARGGF010000127.1 GCA_029210905.1 Bacteroidales bacterium
GGTTTTAATTTAAAAGTTGCTGTAGGCCCAAAAGAGCTAAAACCTGAATGAAAATCTGTAAGAGGACTAATGGCTCCAACGCTCAAAACACTATCTGCATCAGCGGGTGTGGCCATTATTTTCCAATCTTGTTTGCCATCATTTCCCATAGCATTGATTACGAGCATTCCTTTACTTGCAGCTAAATTTGCTGCTCTGGAAACAAGGCTGGTTATGCCATCCATTTCAAATGTATTGTATCTCTCGTATGTGTAGGCCAGTGAGCTGTTTATGATATCTGCTCCGTTTTTATCTGCCCATTCAACGGCCTGCAGCCAATATTCTTCTTCTACCGGGCTTTCCCGCTCCACTTCAGTTCTGGCCAGAATAAACTCAGCATCTGTTGCTAATCCTATCCTTTTTCCATTTATCATTCCGGTAATACATGACAAAACCATGGTTCCATGAGGATTGTTAGTATAAACCATCGGTTTTTTTCGGGCAAAATCCCATGTGTTTAAAATTTGTTTGTTTTTATAAAGGTGTTTAAATACCGGAAGTTTATCGACCAAGGGAAATCCTGCATCAAAAACTGCAATTCTTATGCCTTTACCTGTAAATCCATTGTTATAAAACAAACTGCCCTGCATTCTTTCCAACTGGTTTTTTAAAAGCTCTTTCTCGTCATCACGCAAGAGGGTATCATAATTTCCAACAGCTGTAAAATCAGAATTGGCAAAGAACTGAACATCACGGACACAATCTAATTGTTTAAGTATTTCAATCTGGTGATTATTTGCTGAAACGCTTAATGCATTAAACCATCGCAATTGGCAATTTACCTGATTGACTACTTGTTTAACCTGTTCTACATATTCTTTTTTAAGTGGGTAATCGGTTAAATCGTAAAGGGAAAGACCGAGTCTCGTCCTTCTCTCAATTGCTTTGTTGTCAAAATATTCGTAAGGGTCGAACTTTACATCTATTTTATCCTTTAAAAAAATCCAATAGCGGTTTTCAACCATCTGCTGAGCAAAAACAGGATGGAAAACAAAAAATAAGACAATAATTATAAGCGAATTACGACTAATTGTACCCATTCAAAGTATATTTTGGCAAGTCTTCAGGTACAAATATAAAACAAAGTTTGGAAGTTAACCTGACATTACAATCTCAAAAAGTAATTTTCAGGTTCAATTTTTGGCCTTGTAAATTTGTGTAAGCATTTATTGTCAAATTCTTTTTTTACTAATAATAGATTTAATTAGTTGACTATTAATCCATTGATAGGTTTTCCGCTGGCACCACTAGGATACGAAATATTCAAAAAATTCCCCAGCGTAGGAGCCAGATCATTAATCATTACAGGTTCTAATAATTCTTTTGGAATTATTTTCCAACCATAAAATACCAGTGGAACGTGTGAGTCATATCTGTATGGAGAGCTCTGCTCAGTTGCTTCAATTTTCTTATGGTTTCTTTCTTCCACCCAGCCTGGTTTCAAGCTAATCATCACATCACCAGATCGAACTAAATTATATCCATTTTGGAATTTTTTCATTGTCCCGTCTGTGAAATTTGTGGTTTGTAAAATTGTAGCTGTGGTAGCGTGTGCAATTCCCGAAAATTGGTTCATAAATTGGGCTGTTTTTAATTGTACATCTGCAAGTGAAATCTTAGAAGCATCAATTAAAAGTTGGTTTAAATAGATCTGACGACCCGAATAGTGTTTAACCCAATTCGATCGTCCATAAATAGCTTTTAAATAGCTTTCGAGTACAGAAATTGCCTTTTCTGAGTTAAATTTACCCGAAGGCATGCCAATTTCACGATAAAAATCAGGGTTGTCTATAGTTCCCCTGTCACTGGTAAGAACTACTATTACGTTTTCTTTTCCAAACCTGTCATCAACAATTTCTAATAAATGTGCAATTTCCTTATCAAGTCGCAAATAGGTGTCTTCAAGTTCTATGGAGCGAATTCCAAACATGTTGGTCACAAAACCATTTGTTGCATAGGAGATTGTAATTAAGTCGGTATATTTGTCATTTCCAAGATCTTCATTTATTATTGCTGAAACAGCAAAGTCAGTGGTGTATACATTTCCATAAGGGGTGTATTTTAATATGGAAGGTCCACCATTAGCGCTTAAAAGTCCCAGATTGTATGGAAATGTTTTTTGATTATTGCTGAATCCGGTTTCATAAGAGTTATTATCAGCTAAACTTTGTGTATAGCTCGAAAGGGGATACAAGGTATTCCATTCGCGGGAAAGATAAAGCGGGACAAATTGCTTCTGGTTAAATTTTTGAACCCAGTTTGGAAGTGAATCAAGGTAATAAGAACTACTCGTCCAGTTGCCAGTGGTTTCATCCATCCAGTAAGCCGCATTGCCTAAATAGCCAGCAGTAAGCACTGATGCGTAGTTGTTGATTGATACGCTAATTACTTTAGATTTTTTGTAGTTTGAAATTCTTAGCTCATCTCCAATGGTTGATCCAACTAACTGCCTGGGTGAATACCTGTTGACATTCATGATCCCTGATTTTAGCTCAAGTTTCGAATCTGCAACACAATATTGCTCACTCTCAGTCAATCTTAAATACCATTTATCTGATACAATACCATGTTCGGATGGATTTGAGCCTGTTGCAATGGTTGCATATCCAGGTGCAGATTCAGTAATTACATAATCGTATTGTGCATCTTTACAAAAAGCACCTTCATTTATTAATCTTTTAAACCCTTTTTCAGAAAATCTATCCCAGTATCTTTGAATAATATCATACCGCATTTGTTCTACAATTATCTGAATCACAAGTTTAGGCTGTTTGGGTGCAAATTTTAGCTGTGAGAAAATTATTGGCTGAAACAGAGATGTAAAGATTAAAAGCGTTATTATTTTTTTAAGCATACCAGATTCTTCGTTTTGGAGTTTTAGAAAATCTGCAAATATAAAGGTTTTATATTTACAAGATTGATTTTATGTTTTTTTTGTAGCCAAACAAGAAAAATTATTTAATTAAGAATATAATTACTAAATTCATGTAATTATTTTATTGGAATCAAAAAAAAAACATTATTTTTGATTCGGATTTATTAATTCTATAACCCAAGCAAATTTTAGAAAACTATGGAAAATACGGAAGAAAAAACTTTAAATGAAAACACTGGCGCTGCCAACCCAAATGATGACAAATTAATTGGAATTTTGAGTTATCTTGGAATTTTATGGATTGTGGCTTACATCCTTTATGGAAGTAAAAAAACTGACTACAACTTATTTCATGTAAAACAAGGATTAGTATTGTTAATTGCCTATGCTGCAACATGGGTGGTCGCTTTTATTGTAGCAATGATACTCCCATTGTTAAGCTTATTATTTTCATTAGTTTATATTTTATTATTTGTACTAATGATAATTGGTATTATCAATGCAGCTAATGGAACTCAAAAGCCTTTGCCAATTATTGGTACTATGAGTGAAAGTATGCTGAAAAACTTTAAATAGTTTTTTACGATATATTTCTTGGCTATGCTTCAAGTCAATTTTTGACCTGAAGCATAGCTTTTTTATTTTATAATATTTTAATCGGTTGATTATGAGTAAATTCTTAAAGTTGTTGTTTTTGTTATGTATTCTCGAATTTGCTGGTTTTAACTCCTCAAAAGCCCAGTACATAAAAGAAAAAAAAACCACCCGGATTCTATTTATTTTTGATGCATCAAATAGCATGAATGGAATTTGGGAAAGTGGCAAAAAAATTGATATTGCCAGGGAATTGCTTATTCAATTGGTTGATAGTCTTGAGAAGATAGAAAATACGCAACTTGCCCTAAGAGTTTATGGACACCAGTTTGCATTTCCTCCGCAGGTATGCACTGATTCAAAGCTTGAAGTACCTTTTGCATGGAACAATGCTCCTAAAATCAGAGAAAAGCTAAATAGTATCATTCCTAAGGGCACTACGCCTATTGCTTATTCATTGGAATTATCAGGTAATGATTTTCCTGCGTGTAAAAATTGCAAAAATGTTATTGTACTTATTACCGATGGCATTGAAGCCTGCGAAGGAGATCCTTGTGCCATTGCTTTAATGCTTCAGAACAAAGGAATAAGCTTAAAACCATACGTAATTGGTATTGGTCTCGACATGGAAACAAAGAAGGCATTTGAATGTGTTGGTAAATTTTTTGATGCTGATAATGAAGACCGCTTTAAGGATGTTCTAAAAGATGTTGTAAAACAAGCACTTAATCAAACTTCTGCACAAATTAATTTGCTTGATATATATAATAAACCCACTGAAACAGACGTGAACCTTACTTTTTATGATAATTCACTTAATAAAAGGCTGTTTAATACCATACACACTTTAAATAAGCAAGGTAATCCTGATACTATTTTTCTGGAGCCAAAAATTCAATATAAAATTGTTGTTAATACCATTCCTTCAGTTATTATTGATGATGTGAAAATTCAACCTCAAAAACACAATATCATCATAAAGCCTGCTCCACAGGGATATTTACAAATAATACCTGAAAGAGGGAATAACTATAAAGGAGAGAAATTTATAGTAAGGGAAGCAGGTAAATCACAAACACTGTTTGCACAAACGATCGGTGAAAAGGAAAGATACCTGGTAGGCAGATATGATATTGAAATACTAAGTCTTCCCAGAATATACTACAACAATGTAGAAATTAATCAAAGCAAAACCACCACACTAAAAATACCTGAGCCGGGTATTGCTAATTTTTCTATGCCATCAGAAGGTTTTGGTAGCCTTTATTTTATCAGAGGCTCTGTGCAGGAGTGGGTTTGCAATCTTGATCAGATTACAAAGGCTGCGCTGACTCTTCAGCCCGGAAATTATATCGCAATATACAGAACCGGATTGGCTACAAAGATGGATATGTCTGAAATTAAGGAATTTAAGGTAATTTCTGGCAGATCTGTTGTAATTAAATTCTAATCCAATTAAACCTTTAACATTTAGAGCAGTCAAATTAGCGTCAATGGGGACTTATGCCTATTACTAATCAATTTCTTATGATTTATAGTGTATTGTAATTAATCTGTATGCAACAGTATCAGGATGAAGAGCTGATTGAAATGCTAAAAGTGAACGGAAAGGAATTTACTTTAAGCCTTATTGTAAATAAGTACAAAGAGCCGCTCTATTGGCATATTCGTAAAATTACCATTGATCATGACGATGCTGATGATGTATTGCAGAACACCTTCATAAAAGCATGGAAAGGTTTGGATGGTTTCAGGGCTGATTCAAAGCTCTATACCTGGCTTTATAGAATTGCAACAAATGAATCAATTAATTTTTTAAAAGGCAAAAAAAAGAAGGCCACTTTTCCTATTGATATAAATGATGAAATGTTAAACAAGTTGGAGAGTGATGTTTATTTCAATGGTGATGAAATACAATTCAAACTTCAAAAGGCTATTATGCAACTTCCTGATAAGCAGAGAATAGTGTTCAATATGAAATACTTCGATAATATTACCTATAACCAAATGTCTGCCATTCTTGAAACCAGCGAAGGGGCATTAAAAGCGTCTTATCATCATGCAGTAAAGAAAATTGAAGAATTTCTGAAATCAAATTAAACCATTGGCATTTGTAAATGTCAAATGCATAAGGAAACAAATTATGAAAGAGCTCGAAAAATATCCCGAAACTAACCCTTTTAAGGTGCCTGAAGGTTACTTTGATAATTTTGAACGTAATCTTTCAGAAAAATTAATGAAGAAAAATTCTTCTGAAAATGGTTTAGGAAAATTGAGTAGCATAAAACCCTATTTGGCTATTGCTGCCGGTTTTTTGCTCATATTTAGTTTGTGGTTCATGTTTCTTAGTAAAATTGACAAGAAAAATGTAGCATCCGAGACCAGGACGAATAGCGAAGATCTTATTTTAACTTATTTTGAATCAGTAAGTTCATCTGAAATGATTGATATTTTGTGTAGTGAACAGTTTCAAAATCAGGATTTTGCAATCAATTACGAAAAAGATGTTGATTTGTTAATTGATGACATTGATGAATCAATCCTGCTTGATGAAATGGAAGATATTTAAATAAACAGGCATATTATGAAAAAAATTAATAACAAAACCCGACTTGCTATAGGGCTCCTTTTATTATCTTTTATCCTCTTGGAGAGCAATGGCTATTTAAGAGCTCAGAATGTTAGCAGAAAAGAACAGCTGGAAAGCCAAAAAGTAGCCTTTTTTACCAAACAACTTAATTTAACTGTAGAGGAAGCCCAGTCTTTTTGGCCGGTGTATAACGAATATCAACGGAAAAATGATGAACTAAACTCAAAAAGACGGCAATTACTGAGTCAGCTTGGAAATGAGACCCATCTTAGCGAAAAAGAATTAACAGTCCTTGCTGACAATTATATAATTCTTCAGACAGATGAAGCTAAATTGGCGAGCCAGTATCATGAAAAATTTAAAACAGTATTACCAATAAGGAAGGTGATAGCTTACTACAGGGTAGAGCAAAAATATAAACGATTTTTGTTACAGCAATTTCAGAAAAACCGGAAAACAGACAATAATTAATCTATCGGTATAAAAGATTGATTCCTGTAAAAGAAAATCCGGCATTTAAAAATTGTATATCAATGCCGTTTAGTTAAGCTTATTGCTATAATTTAACAAGGTCATTAGTTATTGGAAGTTGTCATTAAAGCCTGAACTAATGACCAACAATAAGTGACCAGCTTTTTAAAGCACAACTCTTAACTAAACGATATAAAATTTTATATGCACAAATGTTATGGTTAATTGCTTTGGGTGGACTTAACCCAAAAAAATCAAGAATAATGTGGTTTAAAAATACAGGTCTCTTTTACCTTGTTTAATTTGTGCTATTCTGTTTTTTACTTTTTCAATATATTTTGGATCATCAATTTCTGACATTTTTTCTTCTATCAGTGCATAACCTTTTTCTTTGGTTTCTTCAGGGGCATAATCCTCAAGATACTCAACCATGGTAAGCATTGCATTGGGTGTGCAGTACCTTTTAATAAATCCGGGTACTGAAAATTCCATAAAATGTTCACCAGTGCGGCCCAATCGGTAACAAGCAGTGCAGAAGGATGGAATGTATTTGTTGTCAATCAATTCGTTCATTATTTCATTTAACGAACGATCGTCATTTATTTTAAACTGCTCACTATCAATGTCTTGCTCTTGTTTTTCCTTTCGCGAGTAACCTTTCATTTCTATGTTGGTACCACCATCAATTTGCGAAACTCCAAATTGCATAATTTCATCGCGAACTTTTGCAGGTTCCCTTGCAGTTAAAATTAAGCCTGTATAAGGCACTGCCAGACGAAGAATTGCAACTAGTCTTGTAAATTCATCATCACTTACAATATTTGATTTGTCAATGTCCAGCTCTGAGGCATGCTGCATTCTGGGGAAGGAAATAGTATGTGGCCCCACTCTGTAAACGGCCTCAAAATGATTAACATGTCTAAGTAATCCCAGCACTTCAAATCGCCAATCGTAAAGTCCAAATAGTACACCAATACCTACATCGTCAATCCCTGCTTCCTGTGCCCGGTCTAAGGAAGTTAATCGCCAGTTGTAATCTTTTTTCTTGCCTCCAAGGTGTACTTTATCATAGGTTTCAGGATGATAAGTCTCCTGGAATACCTGATAGGTGCCAATGGCGGCTTCCTTAACTGTTCTGAATCCTTCAATTGAAAGGGGGGCTGCATTTATATTCACCCTGCGTATTTCACCATTTCCACTTTTTACACAATAAACTGTTTTTACTGATTCCGCGATAAACTCAGGGTCATATTGTGGGTGTTCGCCATAAACCAGGATTAATCGTTTTTGACCAACATCTTCAAGCGCTGTCACCTGGTCAATTATTTCCTGCTTATTTAAAGTGACCCGTTTAATGGATTTGTTGCTTGCCTTAAATCCACAATATGCACAATTGTTAGTACATTGATTTCCAATATACAAAGGAGCGAAGAGTACAATGCGGTGGCCATATACTTTTTCTTTTAATCTCCTTGCACCTTGCTTTATTTCCTCGATCAGTTCAGGATCGGTTGTGTTTAGAAGAATTGCTGTTTCTTCGAGACTGAGGCGATTTTTATTTAGTGATTTTGCAATTACTTCACGTACCTGCTCTTTTGTTGATTTTGCTTCATTGATAATGGCCCAGATTTCATCGGGATCAATAAAGGGAACCATCGCTTCATCTTTGATCTTATATGTTTGTGGATTGTATATCATCACCTTGTTTTTTTTGAAGATATTATTTACTGCAAAAATAAAGGTAATTTCCCGATATCAAGAATTTCAAATGCTATTTATGGAGTTGTGAATCTTTTATTGTCTTTATCTTAAAATATACAACAGTCAGATTAATAATGACATAGGTGTAATCATGTATGCACATTTTTTCATATGTGATAAAAATCATGGAGTTTAAAATGGGATTTATGAGAAAAGTCACGTTTCTTAAACAGATTAGAATCATTTATTAAATAAGAAAGAATTATTATTTTGTTACCATTTATTTTAAAAGAGTGTACCACCAAAAAATCTGTGTAAACTATTAAATTTGTACCTTTGTTAAAAATCAAAAGATTATGACAGAATTTCGGGAAAAATACATCAATCCTTTCACAGATTACGGTTTTAAAAGACTTTTTGGCGAAGAGCCCAACAAAGACTTATTACTTGACTTCCTTAACGAATTA
>JARGGF010000128.1 GCA_029210905.1 Bacteroidales bacterium
AGCCATTCACCCGGGAAAATATTCAGTAGCGGTTTGGAGTCCTCGCCTGAATGCCAAAGGCAATTCTTATTTGGGAATGAAAGCATTGGAGCTATTAACCAGTAAGATTGAATTATCGATATTTTAAAGTATTTACAAATCCAGCAATTTGATTTTTGGCATAAAACGAAAGTCTTTTTTGTTGTACGTAAGCAATTTCATATTCAGGGTAATTGCAGTTGCTCCTATTATGGCATCAGGAATCTGTAAATTCTCGCTTAGCTTAAACTTTTCAATTAGCAGAAGTGATAATTTAGAAACTTCCTTATCAAAATCAACAATATAGTAGTTCTTTATCTTCTTTTTCAGGTGGTTTAATTGTTGTTTGTTATCAACTCCAGCAATAAGTTCCATTACAGAAATTACAGAGATGGCAATGTTGGAAAGCCCAATTAGTTGAAGTTTTTCAATGGTTGCCTTATCATTATTAAACCAATGAATGAAAATATTAGTATCGCATAGTACTAAATCCTTTTCCATCCTTTTTCCCTAATTTGTTCAAGTGTTTTAGGATTATTAAACCAAAACCCCTCAAAATCAGAAATTGACGGTTTTCCTTCAGGTAAACGAATTGCCTGACTTGTTTTTACATCTTTAGTTTTTGTACTAGCTCCAGTAATTTGTACTTCTGCAACAAAATTAAGGTTTTTTACTAATTCTATAAAAAAATCGAGGTTACCTTCATCTATTTTTATTTGTATCGTCTGCATTTTCTGTCTAAAATATTATTCACTTTTTACAAAGGTACTAAATAATAGAGCAAAAAATGAATGTTCAAAAAGTTAATTTATCCTATTCTATTATCAATTATTTAATCCCCCAATTTATTCGTATAAGTAGAGGAATAGAAATCTGTCAAAAGATTTAATTAATAACGGCTCGACTATCATATCCATGATATTCAACAAATTAGCTGCAAAAATAAATACATCAAACTGCAAACTTCACTTGCAGCCCTCCCTGCTTTTCATTATCTTTATCAACTTCCCTTTCATTATTGAAAAAAAATAGAGTTGAAGATCAAAAAAAACAGTTGAAATGAATAAAATGATAGGCATAGTAGGCGGCGTTGGTAGTTATGCAGGAATTGACCTGATAAAAAAAATATATGATCATACTGATGCCAAATCAGATCAGGAACATTTGCCTGTTTCCATGCTTTCAGCACCACACAAAGTATTGGACAGGACAAAATACCTGGTAGGTGAAATAGATATAAATCCAGGAATTGCAATTGCCGACATTATCGATACACTTTCAATGCATGGAGCTGAAATAATTGGAATTCCCTGTAATACAGCTCATGCACCAAAAATTTTTAACCTGATAAAAGAAAGAGTTCCGGAAAATTGTAAACTTGTTCATTTGGTAGAAGAGGTGGGCAAATATATTAATGAAAACTTCCCAACAATTAAAAGGGTTGGAGTTTTAGGTACTACTGGTACTTTTATTGCTAATGTATACCCTGAAGTGCTTGCTAAATACGGAATTGAAGCCATTCATCCTTCCGAAGAAATCCAAAAATTATTTGTGCACCCTGCTGTTTACGATTTAGACTATGGCATAAAAGCACATTCGAACCCTGTAAAAGATAAGGCAAGAAACGATTTACTAATGGCAGCCTCCTATTTGGCAAGAAAAGGAGTGGAAGCTATCATCCTGGGCTGCACGGAAATACCACTTGCAATTCACGAAATTCAAATAGAAAACAGTATGGTAATTGATGGAACAGAAGTACTTGCAAAAGCTTTAATTCGTGAATCAATAAAAGAATAGGAAATAAAAACACCTTTGTTATATTTAAGTTTGATTATTTATTATAAATATGAACTCACAAGGATATTGACACCAAAAATTCATGAAATGAAAAATCCATGAATAATTCGGGTTAAAAAGTAAAATGTTTTGCTTATAAAATTACAAAACAGAATATTTTTTGCTATTTCTAATTTACTTCTATCTTTGCCATGAAATTTTGGTTCCAAAACCGGGTTCGCCCGGTAAGGATTAAAATGGGAATCCCGTTAAATTCGGGAGCTGTACCCGCAGCTGTAAGCCTTTTTTTATCTAAGTTAAGCGATATAAACGAAGTGAAATAGCGCTTTAGTTAGATAAAACCCCGGTTTAGAAAATATTGATTTCACCTCATATATATAGTGAAATCTATTAATTTTCTTAATCGTGGGGTAAAGCTTTGTTTAACCCCTTGCCACTGTTTGTCAAACGACTGACGGGAAGGCCAAACAAAGTAAGGTGAGCCAGAAGACCTGCCATCATTTTGAAGTAAATCATAGCTTTCGGGAAAAAAGCAATTTGCTCATAATCTGATGATTATCCCCTTAATTCTTGTATTATAGCTCGAGATATAGTTCAGGAAATTTAAAGAAAGTTGATGGTTTGCAATATTTTATTGTATAACCTAATTTTTTTAAAAATGTACAGAAAAATTATTATCGCTATAACATTGATGGCGGGCTACCTAAACAATTTTGCACAAGATGCAGATACAACGAATTCACACTCAATAAATGAAATTACCGTTCATGCTTACCGTACCAACTCAGAGTTAGGCAAGATTCCTCATCAGTTAAAAGTGATTGGTAGTGAGGAAATTACAAGTCTCCCGGTCAATGCACTTGACGATTTGTTAAAGAAGAGTGCCGGAATTGATATCCTTCAGTATCCGGGATTTAGTTCCACCGTGAGTATGCGAGGTTTTGCACCTATTGGTTCAGGGAATAACTATACTTTGATAATGGTTAATGGAATACCTGTAGGCACTGAAAATATCTCTACCTTAAACCTTGATAATGCATCGCAGGTTGAAGTGCTAAAAGGCCCGTTTTCTTCCTTTTTTGGATCAAATGCAATGGGTGGAATAATAAATATTGCCGAAAATCGCTCAAAGGATCAGATTTGGGGAAAGGCTTCATTTGCTTATGGCAGTTTTAACGCCTATAAAATTGCTACTAATTTAGGCGGGAAAATTTCATCGATAGTTAATTTTGATTTTTTTGCAAGCACCCGGGCTCAAAATGACAATTACAAAACAGGGAGTAATAACCTGATGGAATTAACTGATTATGAAAAGCTTATCATGGATGAAAAATCTTATGGAAAAGAATATAAAAACACAAAATATAAGCAATATTCTGTTGGAGGTCGCCTTGGTTTTCAGATTAATGAAGATTGGGAAGTTAACCTTAATCAGGACATCTGGTTGGCGAAAGATATTCAAACCAATGGAACCTTTTGGGGATCATACGGCCCAACAGGCAAGGATATCGATCGCTGGTCGCAAAGCATGAGTATTGAAGGGAAGTTATCAAATCATGAGCTAAGATTAACACCACATTACAGTATTGAAAACACCAATTTTTATAATGATGTAAGTGCCGACAAATTTCAAATAAGTAATTATAATTTTAAATCTTATGGTGCAATTCTGCAGGACGCTTTTTCAATAGAAAATCACAGGATTATTTTCGGTGTGGATAATCTTTCAAAAAAACATAAATCTATGCAATGGGACAATCCTGAAAACCCTTCAAGCCCATATCAACCAGACTATTTAAATATGTCAACCGGGGTGTATCTACAAGCTAATTTCAATTTTTTTAATGACAATCTAAATGCCAGTATTGGGGGGAGATATGACAATATCATATTTAAAATATTTGAAACAGCGCTAATAGAAAGTACCGATGCATCAGAGCAATACCATGTGTTTAATCCGAATATTGGCGTTCAGTATCAATTTTTGAAAGGATTTAAATTGCATACTGCTGCCGGAACTGCTTTTGTAGCCCCTGATGCATTCAAGGTAGCAGGAAATTTTGCAACCGGAGGTCTTTACGCGACAAACTATAAAGGGAATCCTGATTTACAGCCGGAAACGTCTGTAACTTATGATTTTGGATTGGCCTATGAAAATAAAAAAATAGGTTTAAGTGCTGATATCACCTATTTTACAACTAGTTACAATGATATGGTAGTACTTGACTTTGCCAATCCGGAATATACAACCTATACAAATGCAGACAAGGCTAATATGGATGGGCTTGAGCTTAATTTATTTTATGATTTTGGAGCCTTAAACAATTATGCTTACAGCCTTAAATTTTACATGGATTATACACATTTATACAATGCCAATATTACTAAAGAGGGCATTTCCGAATCAACAAAGGAGCAAATGAAATATGTGCGCATGAATAAGGCTTCATTTGGAATTATTTATGATAACTTTAAAGGATTTTTAGCCCGGGTTAATGCCAGATACATTGGTGAACGCGACGAAGATAACTGGCTTTATACTTTAGATTGGAATACTTACGAGCGGCTGCCTTATCAAACAGCGGATGGACAGGATATCAGACCAGATTTAATTCAGGAAGATGTAATTAAACATCCTGATTATCTGATAATTGATCTTTCAGCTTCTTATACTTTTAAAGAAAAATATGGATTGGGCCTAAAAATTGATAATGTGTTGGACGACAATTATATGGAAAAAGATACCTATTACATGCCCGGAAGAAGTATAATGGGTAGTATTTTTGTCAAATTTTAATTGAACAAAATGAGGCTGTTAAAAAAGTAAATTTTTGGCCACCAAAACTCTTAAACACCAAATATCCTTTTTAAAATCATCGTTTTGTGGGATTTTGTGACTTCGTGATTTAGTGGCATTTTTCATATTTTGTGAGTCTTTAAATACACTCATTTAAACCAAATAAAATGAAATTCATCACCCTCATCACAGGTGGCCAACGATCAGGCAAAAGCAGTTTTGCACAAAAGCTGGCTGAAGATTTGTCAGCAAAGCCAATTTATTTAGCAACATCCAGAAGATGGGACAAAGATTTTGAAAGCAGGATAGAGCGACATCAGTACGATCGGGGCGAGCAGTGGCAAACCATTGAAGAAGAAAAAGAAATTGGGCAACTCAATTTAACAGGTAAAACCGTGGTGCTGGACTGTATAACACTCTGGCTGACAAACATTTTTCATGATAATAATTTTGAAATTGAAAGCAGCCTTGAATATGCAAAAAAACAGTGGCAACAATTTATCAATCAGGATTTTATATTACTAATTGTAAGTAATGAACTGGGCATGGGTGTACATCCTGAACATGAAGTTGCCCGAAAATTTGCCGATTTACAAGGCTGGATGAACCAATATATTGCAAAATCAGCTGATGAAGTATATTTAATGGTTTCTGGAGTACCGATGAAAATAAAATAGAACATTTTTGTGTATTTGAATATTGGTTATTGGTGTATTTATGAATATAGAACAAGGTACCTCAGGAAACAGTTTCAAATACACTAATTTCTAATCCACTAATTTCTAAAAAAATGACCCTGAAAGAACAACTCCAGCACAAAATTGACTTTAAAACCAAACCAACCGGTTCACTTGGTCAACTAGAAGACTTAGCACTTCAGATTGGACTGATTCAGAACACTTTATCACCTGAAATAATAAACCCTGCCATGCTGGTTTTTGCGGCAGATCATGGATTGGCAGATGAAAAAATAAGTCCTTACCCAAAAGATGTAACCTGGCAAATGGCCATGAATTTTTCATCCGGAGGAGCCGCAATCAGCGTATTTTGTAAACAGAACAACATCAACTTAAAAGTAATTGATGCGGGTGTTGATTTTGATTTCCCGGCAAATAGCGGAATAATCGATGCCAAAATAGCCCGGGGCAGCAAAAACATGCGCCACCAACCCGCCATGAGCATTGAAGAATGTCAACTGGCCATGAAAAAGGGTGCTGAATTTGTACAAAAAGAAGCCGGAACTGGCTGTAACACCATTGCTTTTGGCGAAATGGGTATTGGAAATACCTCTGCATCATCACTTCTAATGAGCAAATTTACCGGTATTTCTATTGAAGAATGCACGGGTCGCGGTTCAGGGCTTGAAGGTGGAGCAATTGACAGAAAAACCATCATTTTAAAAGAGATAATTGAGAAATATGATCCACAAACTCCCCTGGAAACATTAGCTACTTTTGGAGGGTTGGAAATAGCCATGATGACTGGTGCTATTTTGGAAGCTAAGCGATTGAAAATGATTATTTTAGTGGATGGATTTATTGCAACCGCTGCCTCCTTAACAGCATTTCATTTTAATCCGGAAATTAGAGAAAACTGCATTTTTTGTCATCAATCTGATGAAAAAGGACATATTTTAATGCTGCAATATCTTAATGCAGAAGCAATTTTAAAACTGCATATGCGATTAGGCGAAGGAACCGGTGCTGCACTGGCGCTTCCAATCGTTCAATCAGCAGTAAACTTTCTCAACCAAATGGCTTCGTTTGAAGATGCTGGGGTTTCGAATAAAGAATAGAAATTTGTTTATTGGTGTATTTGTATATTTAAAATACATTTAATTCTCCTATCTAATTTCAAATATACCAATTTCAAATACACAATTTTTCAATGAAAAACGAACTAAAAATCTTCTTCACTGCCCTGATGTTTTACACCCGGATTCCGGTGCCCAAAAGCACTGGTTATTCTGATGAAAATTTGAATAAAGCAACCCGCTATTTCCCAATAATTGGAATAATAGTAGGAGGAATAGCTGCTCTCGTTTTTTATGCTTTCCATTTTATTCTTCCCAATGAAGTAGCCGTTTTGTTTAGCATGGTTGCAACTATTTATATTACAGGGGCTTTTCACGAAGATGGTTTTGCCGATTTCTGCGATGGTTTTGGTGGCGGCTACACCAAAGAAAAAATACTTAATATAATGAAAGACAGCCGGATAGGAACCTATGGAGCTGTCGGACTGGTGCTGATGCTAGGAATGAAATTCTTTTCATTAAACAATATTGAAATAAATCAAATTCCTATCATTCTGGTTAGTGCTCATGCTTTCAGCCGGATTATACCAGTAATAATGATTTACACCACCAACTATTCTAGAATGGATGCCACAAGCAAAACAAAACCGGTTGGTAAAAAAGGTAGTGCATTTTCACTTATCTTTGCATTGATTACAGGATTGGCCCCTTTGTATTTTATTAACTGGGGGGCAATTTTAGCAATTCTTGTAATATGCACCATCATATTTTTAGTTTTTAAAAGCTATGTTGTAAAAAGAATAGATGGTTATACCGGCGATGTTTTAGGCGCCCTGCAACAACTAAGTGAAATTGGTTTTTATACAGCATATCTTATTCATATTCAATTACTAACATGGACATAATATTGATCAGGCACACTAAAGTAGCTGCCAAAGAAGGTATTTGCTACGGACATACAGATATTGAACTGGCCCCAAGCTTTGAAAAAGAAAAAAAAAGCATCCAGAAAAAGCTGGCGCACAATAAATTCAATGTTGTTTATTCAAGTCCTTTGAGCAGATGTAAAAAACTAGCCCAGGCAATATTTCCTGGATTGGAAATCATTTATGATGAACGACTTAAGGAGCTAAACTTCGGAAACTGGGAAGGCCTGAATTGGGACGAAATATCCTCTTCGGAAGAGGCTAAAGCTTTTTTTGAAGATTATATCAATACCACCTGCCCTGAAGGAGAATCTTATCAGGATATGCTTAAAAGAGTTTCATCGTTTTATGAAGAAATAAAAGTAAAACATAAAGACAGTCAGGTTGCCATAGTATCGCATGGAGGTCCAATAAGAGCTTTTTTATGCATAATTGAAGGCATTTCTCCAAAAGATGCGTTTGAAAGAAAAGTAGATTATGGAGAAGTTATTAAAACCAGAACTTAGAACTTGGAATTTAGAACTTCGATATTAAAACATAGAAAAGACCGAAGGCCCAAATCAGTGTAAATCCAACTAATCCGCGTTATCTGTGTTCTATTAAATCATCATTAATCATAATAAATCAGTGTACCATAAAAAACTAAAGCCCATCATGTTCGTCGGCACAGGTTCTGATGTAGGCAAAAGCATTATCAATGCCGCTTTTTGCCGGATATTTAAACAGGATGGCTACTCCCCCGCCCCATTCAAGGCCCAAAATATGTCACTGAATAGCTTTGCTACGCATGATGGATTAGAAATAGGCCGAGCACAAGCGGTACAAGCCGAAGCGGCGGGTATTCCTTGCAGCGTAGAGATGAACCCTATTTTATTAAAACCAACGAGTAACATGAATGCTCAGGTGGTTCTAAATGGTAAACCAATTGGCAACAAATCGGCACAAGAATATTTTTTGGGCAGTGATAGAGAATTCCTGTTTAGTGAAGCCATGAAAGCCTTTTCAAAGCTGGAAGCTAAATTCAACCCCATTGTTATTGAAGGAGCAGGAAGCATTTCAGAAATTAACCTGCGTGATAAAGACATTACCAACATGCGCGTAGCCATTGAAAAAAATGCGGATGTTTACCTGGTTGCTGATATTGATAGAGGTGGCGTATTCGCAAGTGTTTACGGCACCATTATGCTATTAACACCCGAAGAGCGGAAACAAATTAAAGGCATCATAATCAATAAGTTCAGAGGTGATATCAAACTATTTGAAGAAGGACGAAAAATGATGGAAGCGCTTTGTAATGTGCCTGTTGTAGGAATTTTTCCTTACTATACCGATATTATTATTGAAGATGAAGATTCGGTAGTACTCGATAAAAAAATAAGAAAAAAGGCTGAAGGAAAGGTAAATATAGCAGTAGTTCTATTGAGACATATGTCAAA
>JARGGF010000129.1 GCA_029210905.1 Bacteroidales bacterium
AGAGTCAGGGTATTTTAGGAGACCTTACAACTTTTGAATTGTTGACCAACGTGACTGTTATTTTGGCAGGTTCAATGTTGCTTGTTTGGATTGGAGAATTGATGAGTGAATTCGCTATTGGAAATGGTGTTTCAATAATTATTTTTGCTGGCACCATGCAATTATCGGAAATAGTTACAAGTCAGGCAGATGGATGGTGGATTTTTAAAGGCCATTTACCTGCATTTTTTGCATTTGTGATATTTTTAATAGCCGCAACTGCCGAAACCAATCGTGGACCATTTGATTTAGCTGAGGCTGAATCGGAGTTAACTGCTGGTTTTCATACAGAATATACAGGAATTAGATTTGCATTCTTCTTTCTGGCCGAGTACATGAACATGTTTTTAGCTGCTGCATTAGCCACTACAGTATTTTTAGGAGGATGGATGCCGTTGCATATTGGCAATTTAAGCGGATTTAATCACGTAATGGATTATATCCCGCCATTTGTTTGGTTTTTTGGAAAAACATTCATTGTAATCTATATAATCATGCTCTTTAAATGGACATTCCCCAGATTGAGGATTGACCAGTTGCTTACATTAGAGTGGAAGTATTTATTGCCACTTAACCTGTTGAATATAATAATAATAGCATTTGTTGTATTAATGGGTTGGCATTTTTAATAATCTTATGAATTCAATAATAAAATATTTTTCGGAAATAATTCACGGTGTAAAAACACTGCTTACGGGAATGCGGGTAACTTCTGGTTACTTTTTTTCTCCAAAGGAAATTATTACACAAAAGTATCCTGAAAACAGGAAAGAGCTTGAAATGTTCGATCGTTTTAAGGGCGAAGTTGTTATGCCCCACGATCAAAACAATCAGCATACCTGCACAGGCTGCGGAATTTGCGAAATGAACTGTCCTAATGGTTCCATTCAGATATTAACGAAAAAGGAACCAAATGCCGAAGGGAAAATGGTAAAGGTTATTGACAAGCATATTTATCATTTGTCGCTGTGTACATTTTGTGGCTTGTGTGTAAAGACTTGTCCATCAGATGCTATTGTGTTTGCAAAAACTTTTGAACATTCTGTTTTTGACAGGGATAAATTAACACTACAACTTAATAAACCTGATTCTTCATTAAAAAAAGGAGTAAAAGAATGAGCCTCTACGAAGTAATGTTTGCAATTTTTTCGGCAGTAATTCTGGTATTTTCGGTACTCACCATTACCAGTCGCCGAATACTAAGGGCTGCTGTGTATTTATTATTTGTACTGATATCAACAGCGGGTATCTATTTTTGGTTACAATATGAGTTCCTGGCAGGTGTTCAGGTAGCTCTTTACGCGGGAGGTATTGTAGTATTGATTATTTTTTCAATTTTGCTTACACATCATATCGAACACAAATTCGATAAACCAGGTTTGTGGAATGTTATTGCCGGATTTGGAATTGCTGCTTTGGGTTCATTTATAGCCATAAGTACCATCATTAACCATGATTTTATTCCATCAAACAAAGAGGCGATCGATAGCTCAGTAAAAAATATTGGCAGGCAATTAGTTAGTACCGGGCACGATGGTTATGTACTACCTTTTGAGGTTATTAGTATTTTATTATTGGCTGCATTAATTGGTGCAATAGTAGTGGCTCGTAAAGAAACAGATAAATCAGAAACAACATCAAAATAGTAGTTATGCAAGAGATACCTTTATATTACTTTCTTACTGTCAGCACACTGATGTTTTTCATTGGAGTGGCCGGCTTTATAATTCGACGTAATTTGATAACTATATTAATGTCAATAGAGTTGATTCTGAATTCGGTAAATATAAATTTTGTTGCAATCAACCGATATCTTTTTCCTGATCAACTTCAGGGGCATTTCTTCTCCTTATTTATTGTAGCCATTGCTGCAGCTGAAGCATCTGTTGCTATTGCGTTGATAATCAATATTTATCGAAAGTTTAATTCGATTGAAGTTACCGAAGTTAATGAAATGAAGTATTAATAACCAGAGGTCAATTTTTAACTATGGATAATTTTAGCTATACAATTTTAATTCCTGCATTACCACTGGCAATGTTTCTTTTAATAGGGCTAACAGGTCATAAATTCAAGGCATTGGTTTATGGTATTGTTGGTACAGCAAGTTTGGGAATTATTACCATTTTGTCATACATCACAGCCATAAGCTATTTTTGGGGTACTGAAAAAGTGGAAGAAGCTTTTCAAACCATCATCCCTTTCAACTTCGAATGGCTAAACTTTACTGAAACACTGCAAATAAAAATGGGGGTTTTACTCGATCCCATTTCTGTAATGATGCTTGTGGTTATTACAACTGTCTCATTTGCAGTGCATTTATACAGTATCGGATACATGAAAGGTGAAATTGGTTTTTCAAGATTTTTTTCCTTTCTATCTCTTTTTTCCTTTTCAATGATAGGTTTGGTATTAGCTACAAACATTTTCCAGATGTATATTTTCTGGGAATTGGTTGGTGTTTCATCATTCCTTTTAATAGGATATTACTACGAAAAACCTTCAGCAGTGGCAGCCTCAAAGAAGGCATTTATTGTCACCCGATTTGCTGATTTTGGATTTTTGATAGGTATTTTAATATTGTCCTATTTCACTGGTACTTTCGATTTTGAAACGCTTACCAATCCTGAAAGTTCACCTGTTGCTTCCTTTGTGGGAACATCATTTCTTGGAATTTCAGTAATTTCATGGGCATTAATGTTAATTTTTATTGGCGGTGCTGGTAAATCAGCCATGTTCCCCTTACATATTTGGTTACCTGATGCAATGGAAGGCCCAACACCGGTTTCGGCACTCATTCATGCTGCTACTATGGTTGTTGCAGGAGTATATTTGGTGGCCAGAATGTTTGTGGTTTATCATCTTTGGGCTCCTGATGTTCAGGAAATTATAGCATGGATAGGTGGATTTACTTCTCTTTTTGCAGCAATTATTGCAGTAACACAATATGATATTAAACGAGTGTTGGCATTTTCAACACTTTCTCAAATCGGTTACATGATGCTTGCCTTAGGAGTTTCAGGATATGGCGAACACGAAGGTGTTGGATATATGGCTTCAATGTTCCATTTATTTACTCATGCCATGTTTAAAGCATTATTGTTCCTCGGTGCCGGATCAATTATCCATGCTGTACATAGTAATTATATGTACGATATGGGTGGACTTAGAAAATATTTGCCAATTACTCATATTACCTTTTTAATTGCCTGTTTAACTATTTCAGGTGTTCCTTTTTTATCAGGTTTTTATAGTAAGGATGAAATTTTGGTAGCCGCATTTGAACATAATAAAATTTTATTCGCTATTGAATTTATAGTTGCAGGAATCACCGCATTTTATATGTTCAGGCTGTACTTTAATATATTCTGGGGCGAAGAAAAAGAATACCACCATACCCCGCATGAATCACCATTGGTAATGACTATTCCATTAATGATTCTTGCATTTGGTTCTATATTCGCAGGTTATTTACCTTTCAGTCATTTAGTTACCAGCGACAAAATGCCTTTTGATACACACATCGAATGGGCTATTGCTATTCCTTCTATATTAATTGGCTTTGCAGGTATTGCCGTTGCCTGGGTGATGTACAAGAAAAAAACAAACATTCCTGATAAAATGGCTGCTTTTTTTGGTGGCTTTTATAAAACTGTTTACAATAAATTCTATATCGATGAGATTTATCTATTTGTTACTAAAAAGATTCTATTCAATATAGTTTCAAGAAGTATAGCCTGGTTTGATCGTCACATTGTTGATGGTAGTATGAATGGCATTGCCAATGTTATTTATTTTAGTTCCAAAAAGATAAAAGGTTTGCAATCTGGCCAGCTACAGCAATATGGAGCAGTATTTATTGCCGGTGCATTAGGATTGTTATTATTTGTGATTTATTTGGTTTCATAGTTCAATAATAAGGAAATATTACATGAACATTCTCAATTTATTAGTAATTATCCCAGTATTAACGGTAACCGGGATTGCGTTTACCAAAAACATGGATAATGTTAAAAAGGTAGCCGCCTTAGGCATGTTTTTGCAATTAATTACTGCTGTAATAGTTATGTTCACCTACATAACAATTCGTAAAAGTGGAGTAACTGACGAGATGGTATTGATCTCTGACTATACCTGGTTTACCTCAATAAATATTCATTATACCATTGGCATTGATGGCATTTCTGCAGCTATGATTTTGCTTACAGCAATTGTTGTTTTTGCCGGTATTTTTGCATCATGGGAAGTTAAAAACCTACCCAAAGAATTTTTTATCTCGCTTATACTATTGGCAACAGGGGTTTTTGGCTTCTTTATTTCAATAGACCTATTTACCATGTTCCTGTATTATGAGATTGCTGTAATTCCTATGTATTTGTTGATAGGAATCTGGGGTAGTGGACCAAAAGAGTATTCTGCCATGAAACTGACCTTGATGTTAATGGGTGGATCTGCCATGCTAATCGTGGCGCTTTTTGGAATCTACTATTTAAAAGGTTCTGGTGATGGTCAGTATACTTTTAATTTGCTTGAGCTTGCTAAAAACAATATGAGTATTGAAGCTCAACGATTCTTTTTCCCTTTTGCTTTTATTGGGTTCGGGGTTTTGGGTGCTTTATTTCCATTCCACACATGGTCGCCTGATGGTCATGCCTCTGCGCCAACAGCGGTGTCAATGTTGCATGCAGGTGTTTTGATGAAGCTGGGAGGCTACGGTATTTTCCGTGTGGCAATGTATTTAATGCCCGATGCTGCCGTTGAGCAAGCATGGATTTTCATAATACTCACCAGTATTAGTGTTATTTATGGTGCCTTTGGTGCTATTTGGCAAAAAGATTTAAAATACATCAACGCATATTCTTCAGTAAGTCACTGTGGATTAGTTATTTTCGGTTTGTTAATGATGAACAAAACAGCCATGGATGGAGCCATTTTGCAGATGATTTCGCATGGTTTAATGACCGCACTTTTCTTTGCTTTAATTGGAATGATTTATTCAAGAACACACACCCGCTTAATTAATGAAATGGGTGGATTAATGAAAGTGATTCCATTCCTGGGTGTAGTTTATTTAATTGCGGGCCTTGCTTCTTTGGGATTACCTGGCTTAAGCGGATTTGTGGCAGAAATGGCAATTTTTGTCGGGGCTTTTCAACATGATGATATGTTCCACAGGGTGGCTACAATAATGGCAATTTCTGCAATTGTGGTTACCGCAGTATATATTCTTAGGGTAGTTGGTATTCTTTTGTTAGGACCTATCAAAAACAATGATTATTTGGCACTTAAAGATGCTACCTGGTACGAAAAACTAAGCACACTCACACTGCTTGTTTCTGTTGCGGCCATAGGTGTTTATCCTCATTGGTTGTACGATTTAATATATGAAAGTATTGCTCCAATTGCATCAAAACTGGTTTCTATCTAAAAAATAATATCATAAAATACGGTTTATGAATTTTCAGGATTTATTGCTTATAAAACATGAATTGCTTCTTACCATAGCAGCATTGATTATTTTGTGTTTTGAAATTTTTTCTACTGATAAAAATAAGGGTATGGTAGTGCCACTTTCTGCTATCAGTCTGGCTTTTATAGCTGCAGTTAGTTTCTATTTCCCGAGTGAAGGTACCGCATTTGGAGGTATGTTTCAAACCGATGGTTTAAGAACAGCTGTTAAATTGATTCTTGATATTGCCACCATTATTATTATTCTTCAATCATATGGATGGGTAACAAAGGAAGATAATAAAAACAAGATTTCTGAATTTTATATCATCCTGTTTTCTACCCTGATAGGGATGAATTTTATGATTTCCTCCGGCGATTTTTTAATGCTTTATTTAGGACTGGAATTAGCAACTATTCCAATAGCTACTTTAGCTGCATTTGATCGGTACAAAACCAAATCGGCTGAAGCTGGCATAAAACTTATCCTATCTTCTGCTTTATCAACTGGTATTTTATTATATGGTTTGTCAATGATATATGCTACTACCGGATCTATTTATTTTGAAGAAGTCCGCGCTGCATTTCAACCCTCTCCGCTGGCTGTTTTAGGAATGATTTTCTTTATCACCGGTATGGGATTTAAATTATCATTGGTGCCTTTCCACTTGTGGGCGGCTGATGTTTACGAAGGTTCACCAATTGCTGTAACATCTTATTTATCAGTAGTTTCTAAAGGAGCTGCTGCATTTATTTTCACCTATGTTTTATACACTGTTTTTTCAGTTGCTTCAGAAATATGGTTACAAGTAATTGTGTTGTTATCAATAGTTACCATGACCATTGGTAACCTTTTTGCCATGCGCCAAAAGAACATGAAGCGATTCCTGGCATTTTCGAGTATAGCTCAGGCCGGATTTCTTTTGCTTGGGATCTTAGGTCAGGGTTCTTTAGGTATGGGTACGGTTATTTTCTTTTTGTTGGTGTATGTATTCACTAACCTGGCAGCTTTTAGTGTTGTTGCGACTATATCAGATAAAACTGGAAAAGAAAATATCGACGACTATAATGGATTGTATAAAACCAATCCAAAGTTGAGTTTGGTTTTAATGTTGTCACTTTTCTCTTTGGCAGGAATTCCACCTGTAGCTGGTTTTTTTGGGAAACTATTCCTGTTTAATGCAATGGCCAGCAAAGGCTACTTTATTGTGCTTTTTATAGCATTAATTAATGCTACCATTTCACTTTATTATTATTTATTGCCAATACGTGCAATGTTTATTATGAAAAACGAAAATCCTATAGACACCTTTAAATCAAATGTTTATATTAAAATTGGATTAACTGTTTCTGTCGCTGGTATCTTTTTGACTGGTATTATAAGTATGATTTATGAATACTTAATTTCAGTAAGTGTAGGACTTTAAAAATTAACGAAATATGGCACTCAATAAATTAAAACCTGTTATAGAAGAGATTGAAGATGTTCGATGTGTTGTTGTTGAAACAGGTATCAATGAAGAACGGCTTAATTTTCTTAAAAAACTGCTCGAACATAATGGCTATACTGTAAAGGTAAAGATGGCCGAAGACAATACTGCAACTATCGGGGTTACTGATTTAATGTTTAATGCCGTGCTTGATGTTTATAAGCGCCGATTAAAAAGTTTTACAGGAAAAAAGGTTACCCCCGCTTATTGGCTTCAAATTTCTGATGCAGAAACTGAATCGGAAGTAAATTATTGGCATACAAAATTGTAATTTAATAGATGTTTCTGCATTTCAATTTTGGGATACAGAACTATTATTACCAAATGACATAATTTTCCTTCTAGTACTTCACGAAATCACAGTATATTTGCATGATTACTGTTTTAATTAATATAAACTATTCTATTGACAGATACCTCTTTATCTAATCATACTAAATGAAATTCCTTTTCTTACTTTAAAATTGCATAAAATATCAAGTCAAGGCATAGAAAAAATAAGCAAAATAGCGAAACTATTGCTGATAAAAGGATATCCTGTTCTTTTCTAATGTTTATCAAAATAGCTAAAACACAGAGCGATTAAAAGCTATATACTTTTGGCGCATTATTACATTAAAATCAATGTCGAAAAAGCTGTCAGTTTGTGCCGGTAAATCCTGCAAAAAACTTAATTCTACAAAATTATTAAAAAAATGGGGCGAAGCGCTAAAGGATGAAGGGCTGATAAGCAAGGTTAAAAAAGTAAAGTGCCTTGGTACCTGTAAAAAAGCATTTGCCATAAAATATAAAGGCGAAGTTTATTCTTGTTTTTCAAAGGTAGAGCTGGAAGAAGTGATTACTGAAAAGGGGAAAAAGAAATAATACGCTAGACCCTGTCAATTTCATTTTGTATTATTTCACTTATCTCTTTTGCACGATCTTCAATCATAAAATGCCCGCCTTTTTCAATTTTAAAAGCATCCTTTTTTTTTGAAAAAGGAAGCAATCTATCCCTTGTACCATGAATCTGTATATGATTTGGCAGGCTGGTATTTTGTCTCCATTGCATGATGCTGTGGAGTGCCCAGTTGGTAAATTTTGGGTCTGTTTTATCAAGAATGGCGTTTAATAGCTTTTTGTTTTTAGCACCAAATGCCCAGTGAATAACAAACTTTGGTGGATTTACTAGAAATGGGAAGATTTTAAGCAGTTTTAATTTTCCGGCAATTCTAAAAAAAAGAGGTATTTCGTAATATTTTTCGGCAGATGAAATTAAGATGGTTTTAACCGGACTTACAAACTTATTCAATTCAACGGCAAGAAAGCCACCCAGACTCACTCCGATTAGCACAAATGGCTCATTGTTGTTAATTTGAGTAGCCAATCGTTGCGCATAAGAAGTAAGGTTATCGTTTTTATGGTGTTTTATCCAATGAATAGGAATTATTTTATCCGAAAGTTCAATTTTAGCAAATACCCGCTCATCTGTTCCAAGGCCTCCAATTCCATAAATATTCATAAATTCTCTTCAGTTTATTTTTTTCGTAGCATCATAATACCATCCCTGATGGGAAGAATTACGTTTTCAACGCGCTCATCATGATGAACAAAATCGTTAAAGGCCAGAATGCCGGCTGTGTATTCATCGTTCGGTGCAAGTGGTTCAATCACCTTTCCACTCCATAAAACATTGTCAGCCAGTATAAAACCTCCTTTTTTTACTTTTTCAATCACAAGATGGTAATAATCAAGGTATT
>JARGGF010000012.1 GCA_029210905.1 Bacteroidales bacterium
GCGAAGCCGTTATGCATTTTGCCAAAGACGAATGGTATGTTTATGTAGGGACACCAACAGACAGAATAGGTGTAAAGGCCTTACAATTTGCCGAACTAAATGCCTATTTTATGATGGGTACCAAAATACCCGGCAGTCCTCCCCCACCGGCCAAAGTTTCTGAAATACTTGGTGGTATTGATTTGGATTACATGGCCAATGAAAATGCCATTGGCGAAGGCAAAGGAATTGGTTTTGGTGCCGGTTTACAGTTTAATACAGGCCATAAAAAATTTGGCCCTTTTTATGCTGAATTTGATGCAGGTGCCGGATTTGATGTAATGCTAAAAAACTATGGCACAGTAAATTGTAAAGGCCAGTCAGAACCATTGGGTATCAATGGCTGGTATGCCAACGGACAGGTTTGGGCCTATCTTGAAGGCGCCATCGGGGTAGAAGTTAAATTGAAGTTCATTCATGGAAAATTTGAAATTATTCGAGTCGGGGCAGCTGCTGTATTGCAGGCTAAACTCCCTAACCCCTTCTGGATGAGAGGGATAATAGGCGGTCGCTACAGTATTTTAGGCGGCTTGGTGAGTGGAAACTGCCGCTTTGACTTTACCGTGGGCGAAGAATGCGAAATTGTTGGAGGTGCCAGCCCTGTGCAGGGAATAGAAGTAATTTCTGAAGTCACCCCAGGTGATGGTGCTGTAGATGTAAATGTATTTAATGCAGCCCAGGCCATATTTAACATGCCCATAGACAAGACCTTTGAGCTGGAAGATATGGATGGTAAAAAATTATCCTTCAAAATTGCGCTGGATCACTTTCAGGTAAAAAATGGCAGCCAGATATTGCCCGGCGAGCTGGAATGGAATGCCGAAAAAGATGTTGTTGTTTTTAACTCCTTTGAAATATTACCCCCTGAAATGCAATTGACACTAGAGGTACAGGTAAGTTTTAAAGAAAAGAAAAACAGCAGTTGGCAAACCGTTATGGTAGACGGCAACAAGGTGGTTGAAACCCTGAAAACAACCTTTACTACAGGCACTGCACCCGATAACATCCCGATGAACAATGTAAAATACAGTTACCCCTTGCCCATGATGTTTAACTATTACCAAAACGAGACCGATATTGGTTATATTCAGCTGGATAAGGGGCAGGAATACCTGTTTAAACCCGGTGCAGAATGGAAACAAACAGGCCGTTTTGTAGATAAGCAAGGCAATAAGCACGAGTTTAATTTCACTTACAGTGCCTCCGAGCGCAAAGTAAACTTTAAGCGCCCCGCCAACCTGCAAAACAATGCCATTTACAGTTTTGAACTGGTAAATGTGCCCGCCCAGGCCAAAGGTGCCATTGATAAAAACGTAACCGCCAAACTCAATAAGAAAAACGTGGTAGAAGGCAACGAAACCACCATTGAAATACAGACCAAAGAGGCTGAAGGTACGTTGACCGTGCTGGATGAGAAGAATATTTTTGAGACGAATTTTAGGACGAGTAGGTTTAATAAGTTTAACGATAAACTAAACGCATTACAGCGCAGGATTTATTTTAAAGATTATATTATACCAAGGGTACAGGACTTATATATTTATTATTATTCAAATGAATTTTTTGCTAAGGAAGAAATGGAGGGTTATGGTGGAGCTCCAGCGTTAATACAGTTTGAAGCGGTTAATGACAGTAAATGGTTTAATTCTGTAGTCAATCCATTAATATATAAAGATTATCCTTATTACGGGCTTGCAATAAATCATAGGAATACTTCCGTTTTGGGAGTTCCCCCAACCAATCCAATATCAATTTATCAATATCCTTATTCCATGAACTTGTCCGAAGATCATGTAAAAATGGGGGTAACTAACCCTAATTCAGATTTTGTGGCATTTAAATATGCCCTTTCTATGCCAATGTATAAGGATTATCATAATATGCTCGACCAGGCCGCCAATAAATACCGGTATGCAACTGCGCCTGAAAGGATCAAGTATATTTTTGAACATAATTTTATGGCTATCTATAAAGGATATTACAATACTGATATTAAATACGTTCTACCTGGGGGCAGCAAAACAACTTACAAGCAGAGAGTTGAGTTTTATAGTCCGGTAGGGGATGAATAAGTAGAATAACAAAAAAACGATACAGACATAATGTACTCAAAACTTAGTGACTTAATGGCCAATGACCAATCAACCAATGACAAAGAGTAATTACATGAAGAAAATACTTTCATACATAACCTTAATTTTACTAACAAGCACCGCGTTTGCCCAAAACTTCCCCGTGCAGTCAAACGTAAACATCACCCCACCTTATTCGGTCTACCTGTCCGATTACGCCTCCATCAGCAGCGACAAGCTTTTGGTGACCCTGATGCTGAAGGACGTGAACCAGTCCGACATACAGGTAAAGCTGCGCCTGACCATTAAGGGCAATGGCATTGAAATACGCACAAGGGCCGACTACCAGCCCCAGCCTTTGTTATTACAGGGCGGTGCACCCCTGTTGATTAGCGGCACCGAGCTTGAAAGTTATTTGAACCCCGATAACCTTGATTTTTCAGGCATCAGCAAAAGCCAGTTTGCCAAGAACAAAAAGCTCCCCGAAGGGGTTTACCAGTTTATGGCCGAGGCGGTTGAATACCGGCGCAACGTAACAGTTTCGAACCAGGGGATGGCCGTGGGGTGGCTCGTACTCAACGACCCGCCACGCTGGACACTGCCCATGGCAAACAGTTTGTTGACAGCCACTTACCCCCAGAATATCTTCTTTAGCTGGATGCCCATGAGCACCGCTTCGCCCAACTCGGCCTTTACCACCGAATATGAATTTACCTTGGTGGAGCTGTGGCCCGATAACCGGGCTCCTGGCGATGCCATTAACTCTTCTATCCCTGTGTACCAGGTCACCACCAACAATACTTCGTTGGTTTATGGCCCTGCAGAACCGGAACTGACACCTGGGCGGAAATACGTCTGCCGCCTGCGTGCCTACGATACCGGGAAACGCGACCTGTTCAAAAACAAGGGCTATTCCGAAATCCTGGTCTTTACTTTTGGGCAGGCCTGTAAACCACCCAACACTTTTCAGCACCAGGTACTGGGGCCCGAAGATGCGCGTGTCAACTGGACCTCGTTGCCCGGCAGCACCCAGTTTATCCTAAGCTATGCCGAACAAAATGCCGACGGCACCTGGAGCAACTGGTACCACAACGAAACCCTTATGCCTACCAGCAACATAAAAGGCCTGAAACCGCAGCACACTTACCGCTACCAGTTAAAGGCCATTTGCGGCACATTGGAAAGCGAATATTCCGAAATTAAACAATTCGGCACACCTGCACCTGATACCGCTGGGGTAGAATGTGGCAAGGACATCAGCATCCCAAAGCTCGATGACAGCCCTCCCTTGGCCACGCTAAAAGTGGGCGACATTATCAACGTGGGCGGTTTTGAGGCCCGTGTTATTGAAGTGGAAGGCTCCGGGGGCTCTTTCTCCGGCAAGTGTGTGGTAAATGTAAAAACCTTTGGCGGGGTGCGTATTCTTTCTGAGTTTGAGAACATTAGCATAAACGAAAGCCACCAGGTAACTGCGGGGGTAATTAACTCTGTAAAAGGTGAATTGAATATCATTGGGTTGGATGGCATACTAGACAGCCTTGACAACATCGGCAACGATGACGTGGTTGACAACGGCAACAATGGCGATCCCAACGTAGGCGATCCCTACGAAGCTGGCGACAGCGTTTTGGTTGTTTTGGGTGGCGAGGAAATAATCATAACCGGTGATACCACCATTATTACCGCTGCCGGCGATACCATTGTCACCGATTTTAGCCAGATACCCCCCATTATTATGGTTAATGGCGATTCTACCAATGTTACCACGGACAAGCTGGATTTTGATAACCCAGGTGGGGGGACAGATGGAGGGGATTTGGCACATGCCTCAAGCGACACCACAGCCTACTCAATTAACTATGTGCAATTTTTGCCGTTCAAGGAATCCGATGACAAAGTCCCCGGATTTGATGCTTACGATCCAGGCATTCCCCCATATCGGGGCGAATACGACGACAAAAAGGTTAATAATGAAGAATACATTATCCCCTGGCAATCTGTTGAGGCAAACGGCAAACCTGCCAGGGTGAACATGGTAATAGACACCAAAGTGCCAGATTCCATACAAACCCGATTAAAGGTGGAAATGAAGGGCTCGCCCCTCAACTTTTTGGCCAGCCCCGATGGGGATACCATTCGCATACTCAATTTGGTCGGGCAAAGCGACAAGGATGAAGATTTAATCACTGCCTCCTATATTAAAGATGATGGCGACGAAGTACCTGTTGGTTATCTTAAACTGATGAGTTATGAAGGCCAATCCATCAATGTGGTGATAGTGCCGGTTGATGGCGAATTTAAATATCAGACCTCTGCACTGCAGGCCTTTCTGGATAAGGTATATGCGCCAGCCTTTGTTTCGTGGAAAGTTGACATTGCCGATCAACTTGCTGTAGATTATGATGAAGGCGAAGCCAATGGGTTAAATACATCCCGAACTTTATTTAGTGCGTTTAACAAAGAAATGAAGGTCATCATTGACGCCATGGAAAAACGTGGTGATTACAATAAAAAAACTTATTACCTCTTTGTAATGAACAAGGCTGAAAATGAAAGCCTTAACGGCCTTATGCCCTTTAACAGCAATTATGGCTTCCTGTTCACTGGTGATGGACCCGGCCAAGACCAGCTTTTCAGGACAACTGCCCACGAGTTGGGTCACGGGGTGTTTAAGCTACGCCACAATTTTGACCAAATCAAAGGGTTGGAAAAGCGCACTACCCAAAACCTGATGGATTATACCACCACCCCTGAAACGGCCACAATTTTAAGAAAGTTCCAGTGGGATGAGATTATTAGCCCAAGATTGATAGCGCTGGGGTGGAGTGAGGAGAAGTATGCGGAAGGCGGAATAATAGATAGGGGAATTATCATAACGGGGAACAGGGAATGGAGAAGGAGCTTTTGGAATAATGCATGTTTACCATTACTGAAAAATTCAAGTGCAGGTAGGAATTTGTTTCTGAAGGCAGCAGAATTAGCCACTCAAAATAAAGTTGAATTAATTATAGGAGATGGAGCAGTTGCTCCCCAAATAAATCCTGTAAAACCTTTCACGACTCCCTATTTTTTACCATTTGATATGATTAAAGCGAGTGAAGCTTATTCTGCAAAGGATGGAACTGGTGTTGAAGGAATCCCTTCACCACCAGAAGTTGCATTAGCACATGAACTTTTCCATTTTATTCAAATGGTGAATGGTCAAAATATCGAAGGCTCGCATGACATATGGAAATACGACCCTATAAAATTTATCGTACGGGAAGAACCACTGCAATGGAAAACCTATAAATGGGTTGAAAATATAATAGGTACAGATGAGATTGGAGCTGTATATGGAGAAAATACTGTAAGATCCCAACTAAGTCTTCCATTAAGATCATATTATTCTGGTGAATATATATTTTGTGTGAATGTTTCTTCTAATAGAAAGAGCTTTTATAGCAAAGAAGCAAATTTTACTGGTCAGTGGTACTATTTAATTAAAAAGAATGATCAGGAAATCAAATCTCTTAAATCGTTTTTTGAAGATGCATTTAACAAAAACCAAATTTTTGATGATATTGAGTTTGAAATTTGGTACAACCTAAATTTTAAAGAAAAGATAATGAGCGGAGCACATAAAAGAGGAACTACATTATTAAAAACTATTACTGGCGATCCTCTTACAACTGTAATACTTAAAAAATAATGATAATTCATCAAGCATAAAGAATTATTTTCATTGAATAATAACATAATCAATAAACAAATTAATGAAAAAATTAATTATTTTTTTTATTCTAGTAATTCTCATTTTCATAATCATTTTTATATGCTTTTTTCATAATCAAAACAATATTGCCGTTCGAAAAGAAATAATGGATACTGTAATAAAAATGGAAAAATATCCTTTTGTGGATTTTAGTATTTATGATGATGAAATTGATGAACAACAAAACCGATGTCTTTGGTTATATATTAATGCATCTAATACTGAACTTTACGAATTACTTCATTACCCCAACAACAATATAAAAGCATTTGCTCTATACTTATTGTATCATGACAAATTAGATACTGCAATTTTTTCGGATCCAACTGTAAAAGAGATGATGAATAAAAATATAGATCTTTATGAAATACATGGAGTCTCATATAAAAGAACTATTCGTGAATTTATATATTTAGACACACTAAACTCTGGAATAATTTTGAATGACCTTTATAAAAGAAAAACTCATCTGAACAAAAACGAAAAATCGCCTTAGATTACCCTTAATGGCGCAAGCATAGCACTGCTGCTGCATAGTTCGAGTCTTCGACTTGGACTCAAAATGCCAGCAGTTTACTTGCTTCGCTGCGTGAGATCGCCTGCGGCTAAGTTCCGCCAGGGGGCGGACAAGTTATATCTGCTAACATTGCCTTGCAAAAAGGAGAAGATAATTATTAAACAACATAACGTTCTTTGACGTACTGATTATTATGATTAAACAAATTATACAAATTGCATTAATATTTTATATTAATAGCAATTGTAAACTCAGAGAGTGACATGAACGATCTCATGCCCCAAATTGGGCATAATGCCGATGGGTAAATATGTTTAGTATAATTGAATTTATGAAAATTGTACTATTACAAATAAAATTTGAATAAATAGATTTATTAACGTTAATTTAAAAAGATGAGAAACTTTAAAAATGTTATTATGATTATGGTAGCAGCAATGCTATTGATTACCAGTGCTTGTAAAAAAGACAAAAACGATCCTGCAAACAATGTGGTCTGTTTGCTTACTAAAATTATTGACGTGTATGAAGATGTTGATAATGACACTACTTTAATTGAGTACAATGACGAAAGGTTGCCTGTAAAGATAACTTACCATCCTGCAATGGGGACTTTCCATGGTTATGTTGAGTACGCAACCATTGAATATAAAGATGGCAAAATAAGCAGCACAACCGATTTTGCTGGTGGGGTTGGGTTTTATCGGGCGAATTATACCTGGGAAAACAGCACCCTGACTGTTACAAGGGAAACATTAAATGATGCCGGTGATTGGGTTACCAAAGACAAAGTTATTTATGAACTTGATACTGACGGCCTGCCAACAAAGTCTTCCTCTTTCTCCTACATCAATAATGAATGGGTTGAATTTCCAATCTACTCAAATTATAACTGGACAAACGAGAATTTGACTTTGAGTGAAAACTGGGCCCGGGATCCACAGGTAAAAAGGTATGACAGGAGCCTAAACAAAATGCACCAGGGAAGGTTTGCAACCGGCTTATTGAAAAATATAAATGATGATAAGCTAGGCTCAACTACCTACACTTATGACGACAAAAATAACCAGCTTAAAATTTTTAGTTTCTATTGGGGTATATCAAATATGTCAAAAAACAATGTTACCAAAGCAGTTTTTACAAGTACCTCCAGCTCCAGTACATCAGATTATATTTATGAATACAATGAAAAGGGGGCTCCTGCAAAAATAACAAGAAATTACTCTTACACGGATTTCGGGGGTTCTTCATCTGAAACTTATATCACACTATTGGAATATAATTGCAATTAATATATTATTGCTATATTTGTTAGCGTTGTGTTGTCCCTGAACCTAACAACTGATTAATTTATTTATAATTTAAAAACTTTACACATGACTAATGAAAACAGAATATCATTGCACATTAAGGCAGAAGATTTCGAAACCATAAAAGCTGCCACAAAAACCATATATGATACCTTAATGCCCTATCTGGTTACCCTCACAAAGGACGAACGGGAAACAATGCTTAAACCAGGCGATAAGAGCCTTGCATTTATAAACAGGTGTTACTGGCATATAGAGCAAAGCCCTAAACTGACCGCTGAATATATTAATGTTGAAGAAATGAAAGTAGATATCCAGGCAGTTGAGACCCTTTGGAAAATAATGAACCCCTTAACACAGATTGTTTCTGCACTTAACGATTCCACGATGCTTTCGGGCAGCGAAGCCTACGTTCCGGCACTGGCCTTTTACAGCTATATAAAAGGGGCGGCACGCATGAATGTTCCGGGTGCAAAAGACATTTACGAAGATTTAAAAAAGTACTTTATCAAAAAGCCTGGTAAAAAGGGTGATTCAGGCAGCAAATAAGCCTGGTTTATACTTATTATTATAGATTTAAGGACAACCAACACTATTTTTTCTAACAAAAATTTACATTTTGGTTATAATTATAGGCCTTTTAGCCATATTTATCCTAAAAAAGGTACAAAATATAGGCAAAAAGGCCTAAATTATAGCCCCGATGTATATAATTATGTACACAAACCCCTTAATTATGCCTTCGATGTATATAATTATATACATGAAAGCCCTAAATATAGCCCCAAGAGCGCTAAATCTGTGCAAAATGGCCCAAAACAGGTGCAAAAAGGCATTCTATTGTCGGTTTGAAGTGCCATGGATAAGCAAAAAAATACAAAAAATAGCAGGGCAATGAAAGCCTCTCCTTATGTTCCCCTGCAGTACAAGTCTGCTTCTATAGTTTGAGTCACTGCGCGTAAGCTTTCAGCAGAAGGGAGCTTTTGATATCCAATCATAATAATCAGGATACAGATATAACGTACTGAAAAACAAAATAAAATTTAACATCAAAAATATAAAACACATCATCATCACAATTTTGCTTATATTCATTTAATTTTTTAAGTAATGAAAAAAAGGATTTTATTTTTATTAACGATTGCTGGCATATTTGTACTTGTTGCTGGTTGTAAAAAAGACAAGGGCGATACAGAACTACCCTCAATTGAAATAACATTGATAAGTAATCTTGAAAATGTTATCCCAGGCGACGCAATAAAATACAATGTTAAAATTACCGATAATCAACAGTTGTCCAGTGTAAGTGTCTCCCCTTCAATTATGGGGCTCAATGATTCTTCATCTGTCCATAAGTATGCGGATTCAAAAAGTGTAGAATTTATTTATACCTATGTAGTACCGGATAATATTACACAAGAAGTAACAATAACTTTTATAGCTGTTGACAAGGAGTACAATATTAACAGGGTATACGAAACTATTTCTTTCGCCAATGTTCAGGTGCATATGGAGAATATCACAGAGGACCAGGTTTGGTCTGCAGATAAAATTCATGTGGTTGCTAAAGATTATTTAGGCGTAACCTATTCAGCTACTTTAACAATTTTAAAAGGCACTACAGTAATATTTAATGGGCAGGCCAGGGGATTTTATATAGGTGGGGGTGCTAAGTTTATTGCTTCAGGGACTGAGGCTGAACCCATAAAGTTAATTTCTTTGTCTGGTTACGAAATCGCAATTGATGATGAAAATGCAGAACTTATCCTTAACCATTGCGATTTGGAAAAAATATCTGTAACAGCTTCTCCTTATTGTCATTGTAGCCCGACCGTATCAATTGATAACTGCACGTTTTTAAATTCGCCTTCGCATGGTGTTAAATCATTTTATGGGTTTAAGTCACTGGAAAACAATAAATTTATCAGTCCTTACAGCCATCCGGTTGCAGTAGGTTTAGGATATGCCCATTTGCTCCCTTTAAACAATGAATATATACTTGATAAAGAGAATACAGGGATATATATTTGGGGAGGTGGTAATTTTCCTGAAAATTGCCGGTGGAAAAAACACAGCATACCATATATATATGCATCTAGAGGTGCCAGTGTTAACAATAAATTGGTTATTGATCCCGGAGTGGAAATTAAATTTTTAGTGAATGAAAACGATCCTTACTTTGTTTGTTTTGATAGCGATACGATTATTGCAAAAGGCACCCCGGAAGAACCAATAAAGTTTTCGTTACATCCCGATTCTGAGAAAAGCTATTGGCAAGGGTTCCTGATACAAGGTGAGGCTTCTCAATTAATTTTAGAGAACTGCGAGCTCAATGATGTTCGCTACTTTACCTTATTCTCAAAAGAAAATAGGATTATAGATTGTAATTTTAATAATAGTGAAAGCAGTTCTCCGCTTTTTTGGATGAGTCATAGCGGCCTTGCCGGTTCATTTAAGCACTTCTATGGCAATACTTTTTCCAATGTTGATATATTGGCCAAAATAAACGCTAATTACCTCCATACAATCGGGCCAGACAATGATTATAGCAATGTGGGCAAAATTACGGTTGAGGGTGATTTGAACATCGATGGAAATTATTTTTGGGAAAATATTGGCTGTACCTATGAATTTTTGAACGGGTTAAATATTGGTTCAGATAATGGGGTATACTTAGATATTGAGCCCGGGGTAAATTTATTATTTGGCAATAACACCAGCTTAAATATTGGTGTTTCCGGCAAAGCAAACCTGGTTACCCACGGTTCTGTTGATAATCCTGTTATTTTTACTTCGGCATCTGATAGTCCGGTAAATGGAATTTGGAATGGCATCAATATAGGAAACAATGTCGCTTCTGTAGTATTTAATTACTGTAACATTTCATATGGAGGGGCCGGCCAGAATGCTAATGTTGTTTTATCAAATACAGGAACAAATGTTTCAATTACAAACTCACAAATTAATAATTCTGCGGGTTACGGAATCTTTATTGATCAAAATTCAACACCAACGTTAACAAATAATACCTTTTCCGGTAATGTACTTGATGATGTTTTTTATCAATAACGGTGTTTACCTGCTCAGAGTACCTGATAAAGGGGGATTATTTCATGTTACAAAATTCTTATAATTAAATAACAACCCATGAAAACAAAATTAAGGTTAACCAAAATTGTACCCATCATTTTGCTGGTAACAGGTACACTTTTTGCAATCAATTTATCGGCACAAATAGAAGCAAATAAAATTTATAAAGTGCCGGGATGGGGTCTTGGAGGGGCAAAACTTGCCGATGAATATATCGAAGCGCTCAATGAAACTTATTATACACAACCAGCTCCTGATTATTACTGGTACGCACAGGGAGGGACAATAGTTTCAGGGCAATACTCAAGTACTGTAAATGTAAAGTGGGACAAAGAGTATGCGTATCAGCGTTACTTGACTTACTTCTTGAAAGACGGATATTTCATAGTCATCTATCCCAAAAAACAATACACTTTTAGTTTTGGAGTCAGTAATTTCGATACATTGGTCTGTTCCAATTACCCTTTTTCGTTAACATCAAGTTTCAACATTACTACCACTGCCCCTGTATACGATTATAGAAATATCATTATCTATTATAAATTAGAGAGAACCGATGATGGCAGCTATGAAATAACAACCATTGGCAGCCACAGCACGGCAGGGCACAGTGTAAGCGGCAGTTATTCATTTGTCCCTGAAAATCATGGGATAACAGAAGGAACATACAGGTTATTTGCCGAGGGGTACAGGTCGGGCGATTCGGAGCCTTTTGTTTCTGTTACCAAAGGCACCTTTTTAGTGGAAAAAGCAGCCCCACGGATTACCAAAAACGACATGTCAATAGAAGAACTTGTTACAAAAAAAGTAAACGGGACAGCCAGCACAGAAACTACTTTCCGTATTGATAAATTTGATTACGAAGGGGCTACTTATACCCGCCCGGGAGCTTTCCCTTCTAATAATACATTTGACTTTGCCATAGATTATGTACCTTCTTTTGGCATACGAAATGGAACAGTTGCCAATTGGGATGACTTAGAAGTATTAGAGACTGAAAACAATGCCAGTGGCAGTGGTCATGAGGCAGTTCGAATAGTTTTTACTGATGAAGGGGGCAATGATTGTATGTACGACGAGGCTTTTGATATCCCACAGGCAGATATAACGAACCACCAAAAGGCTACATGCCCGTCAGCAAACGATGGCTGGATTACAATTTCCGGAGCTACCGGTGAGTCATATAAATTGTATTCCTGCTATTTTGACAGTAATGGCAATATTGTTGCTGATAGTACAAAATTGATAAACTCTATCTCTTATGTAAGTGGCTCCCGTACATTTACGGGCTGTAGATCCAAGGACTATATTATAAGGATAGAAAAAGCCCCATTTATCATCGAAAAACACATTGATTTAACAGCCGCTCCCATGCAAATAACAGGAACCGAACGCGAAGCCCCCACCTGTTACCAGGGCATTGATGGCACAATAGAAGTAACAGGTTTAACTTACAATGGATTAACCAGCTTACCAACGGGTATAAGTTTCTATTTAGATGGCACCCTTACAGGGCATACTATTGATGGAACTTCTGTTTTAGTTCATGGCACTTCGGGTAACCATAACCTTTATTTTAAGGTAGGAACCTCCTGCCAGAGCGAAACACTGACAAACATTAACATCCCGGCAAAAGCACAAAATAAAATTTCCGGGCAGGCAGCAGTAAGCCCGCTTTGCCATGACGGAAGCGATGGCAAAATACAGATCAATGCTATAAATTTTGAAGGGACAAACTACAATGATGCAACAGAATATCGGTCTGATGGGAATAGCCTTACATTTAATGTGTATCAAAATAAAACAGATGTTACACCATATAAATCTGTAACTCCTGGGGATGATTTTGAATTACCCTACACTATTGAAGGCCTTGAAAGCAGGACAAGTTGGTATGTTTCTTATACCAACAATAGTGTATGTGCAAGTGATACGGTTGCGGTAACAATCAATAATCCCGTAAACGCAGATATTTATCTTGCCCTTGCACCTGAAAACCCGGTTACCCATTTATCTTCCTGCATTGTGGATAATGGCGCGATAAAAGTGGTGCCTTCGGGAGGGTACCAGACAGCAAATATCAGTTACCACATTACCGGGGATAATTCTCTTGACCAAACTTTTAATAACCAAACATTTGTTACTCGTAATTTTCCAAATCTGATGGCAGGTACCTATCAAATTGTAGTTACTGATTTTTGTAGTGAAACAGCCACTTTGTCAGGCATTGTTGTTAATCCTGCCCCAAGGCCTATCATTGATATGGATGATATTTCCCGTACCCCTTCAACCTGTTTTAACGGACTGGACGGGGCTTTCCAAATAAATAGTTTTGAATACAATTCCTCTGTCTATAATGGAAGCCTGGTTGCAGGCACTGAAACCTTTAGCTTTAGGCTTGCGCACGGTACCAGCGAACAAACGGTCAGCCCGGTTTCTTTACCCTATATTGTCGACAATTGCACCGGGGGCGACAACTGGACGATACAAATTGAAGAAACCATATCCGGTTGTTTGACGGCCGATGATTTGAATTTTAGCATTCTTCAGCCCGGAAAGTTGGTGATAGACCAGAATATTATACCCGCCCAATGCCATGATGAAGGGAATACAAAATTGAATGCCCTGGTTTCGGGAGGAGTTGATCCGTATACATACAAATGGAAAGATTTAACCAATGATGTTGACTTACCGGATAATTTACCTTCCATTGAGGTTTGGGAAGGAACATATGAGCTTAAGATCGTGGATGCAAACAATTGCGGCTTTGGAAAAATAGTGCCAGATGGAAGCTCGTTTACAAAAACTTTCACGGCAACCCGTCCCCAACCACTTAATATTTATATAGAAAGTGCCACAGATGTTGATTCAGCAGGAAAAGCAAATGGTACCGTTGTGCTGGGGACAACTTTTAACGAAAGCTTTGTATTCTATTCTGCGGATGGTGTTAATTTCGGTAATAATTCATTGTTTACCGGGCTTGATGCCGGTGTACATACATTTTACATCAGGAATGGGAATTTGTGTACCAACAGTATTGATGTGACTATTGGAACTGCCTCTCCTTTCTCGGCAAACGTAAGTTCTGTAAAAAACATAAGCTGCAAAGGGTTGTTTGATGGAAAAGTTACCCTGGAGGCTTCGGGCGGGATATTACCATATACCTTTGAAATTTCAGGAAACGGCATACAACGGACACAAAGCGAAAACCTATTTGAAAATCTCCCTGCCGGGGAATACAACTTAAAGGCTTCTTATACAGGGGTAAACACCTATACCATTGATTTGAGGACAATAGAACTCTCTGAACCAACCAAAGCTTTGTCTGCAAACATTACTGAATATGTTAATGCTGTTTGCAGAGAAGCCAGGGGGAGTGCCACAGTAAAAGCCAGCGGCGGGACACCAGCTTACTCGTATTTATGGGGCGACCTTTCAGATAACCAGGCCGCACAAACTGCTGAAAACCTGACCGCAGGGGTACATTCGGTTACGGTTACCGATGCCAATGGGTGTACAGCTACTGCCACAATCGAGCTTTATGATCCTGCAGGCCCGGTACTTAGCCAAACAGGTTCAACACCAGTTCCATGTCATTATTCCACAAGTGGTGGCAGTGCAACTCTTTCTGTTTCAGGGGGCGAAGCACCATATGATGTATACTGGCCCGCTCTAAACCTGCATGATTCGGTAGCCATTGACATTGCAGCGGGCAATTACACCGCAGTAGTAACAGATGCAACGAATTGTTCGTATACATTAAGCGATATAAAAGTCACAGCCCCTTCCGAATTACTTCTCACTTTTGATGCCTTTAAAGATCCTTCCTGTAACAATGATAGCGATGGCGAAATAACAGCCAGTGCATCCGGAGGCACCCCTCCCTATCAATTTGAATGGCCGGAAATAAGCAATGCTGGCAATACTGGTATTGTAAGCGGACTAGCTTCAGGTGTATACCAGCTAAATTTAAACGACGATCACAGCTGTGTTACAACAGGTAGTTTTGAATTAAAAAATCCAGAGCCTATCATCATCAATCTGAATGATTCTATTTTTATCTGCGCAGGCCAAACCGCCACTTTAGATGCCGGCAATCCAGGTTCCTATTATCAATGGACCTCGGAAAATGGCTTTAGCAGCGACAAACAGATTGTTAACCTGCAGGAGCAAGGTGACTACACCCTTACCATAAGCAATATACAGGGTTGCAGCAACTCTAAAAAAGTACACCTGAAGTTTGAAAACCGGCAGTTTGATGCAGGATTTTTGTTAGCCAGTCAGGCTACTATGACCGATACCATTGTGCTTATTGAAATATCATGGCCTGTACCTGATTCTTTGGAATGGTTCATTACAGATAACTTTTTACACCTTGTGGATGGAGATGCTTACAAAGAACTTATACCTCTGGAAACCGGAGAATACACTATTGGCATGAAAGCTTATCTGGCTGGTTGTGAGGATATTGTTGAAAAAACAATCACCATTCTCCCGGCTGATGGACAAAAAGATTTAAAAAATGAAATAACAGATTTGATTCAAAGTGCAAAATTATTCCCTAATCCAAACAGTGGAAATTTTGAAGTGGAGATAAATCTTGCCCATGAGAATGAAGTAAGAGCAGATTTATTTAATATGAATGGTTTACGCATTATACCAACAAAATACGATAGTGGCAAAAAAGATTACCTCATCGATTTTAACCTGATGAGGCTTGAGCCTGGGGTTTATTTTGTAAATGTTGCAGCAGGGAATGAAGTGAGAAAGTTAAAGTTTGTGGTTAATTAGAAATTAGTAATTGGTCATTAGAAATTGGATAGAAATTGGTGCTTCGACTGCGCTCAGCAACCAAAGCACAGCAACCGAACGATCGGATGGAAAAGCCCCGAAGCGGGCGACATGCAACAGCCCAGTGCGCAGCGCTGGGAGTAATAAAGAAAATATATAAGTGGCGCCAGAACATGGTTACAATGAAAAAAGCACTATCAGCGCCACCAAAAAAAAAAATTAAATAACAAGGCATAATGAAAAAAGGAGCACAAAGTTACACAAAGCCAAATCACAATGTTGCACAAAGTTTATTGGAAATAAATTAGGAACTAAAAACTTATGACAAATAACCAATGACCAATTACTCAATGACTAATGACCAATATATACTGACTAATAAATTATGAAAAAACACATCAACATATTATTGCTAAGCATCTTATTATCAGCAACAGCTGCCGCACAATCCGACACCCTGCCTCAAATAAAAGTAATGGCCAGGGCCTTACCTGACAAAATAATTCTCCGCTGGGCACCGACCACTCCTATTGCCTGGCAGATAATCAACAAATATGGCTATACCATCGAAAGAGTCATTATGACCAAAAAAAATAAACTGGTAAAAAACCGTGTTGCAGAAAAAATTACCGAAGCCCCTATCCTACCTTATCCGGAAGAACAATGGGAAAAAGTGGTACTGGGTGAAAATGGTGCTGTAGACAATTATGCCGCCATTGCTGCCCAGGCAATTTATGGTGACAGCTTTGTGTTGACCGAAGAATATTCCAATAGCATAACCAAAGTAATTGAAAAAGCACAGGAAAACGAAAAACGTTTCACTTTTGCACTTTTTGCAGCTGATCAATCCTTAAAAGTAGCACAGGCAATGGGTCTGTTTTATACTGATAATAAAGTAGTTGAAGATGAAAAATACCTGTACCGAATTTATGCCAACGTCCCTTTTGAAAGACAGGCCATAGATACCGGATATGTTTACATTGGCCCTGCAGATTACGCAGAATTACCCAGACCTTTGGATTTTTATGGCGATTTTAGCGAAAAAAACGTAACCCTAAGCTGGAACCGAGAATTATTCGAACAAATTTACAGCAATTACGAAGTTGAACGTTCCGAAAACGGGAAAGATTTTTATCCTTTGGGTGATTTGCCCTTTATCAATACAGCGCCTGACAACAATTTGAATCCAAGGTTAATGTATCGTGTTGATTCACTTCCAGATAAGAACAAAACCTATTCTTATCGTATAAAAGGCCGCACAATTTTTGAAGAATGGGGTCCGTGGTCCGATACTGTTTCCGGTCAGGCTGTTACCGTTTTAAGTTACAAGCCTGCCATTCAGCAACCAGAAATAATTGACAATAATAAAGTGAAGTTGAACTGGGAATATCCTGCTGATTACCAGGCAAATATTGAATATTTTAGTGTGTATCGGGCCAATAAGACTAATGGCGATTACAAAGCCATTGTAGAGAACCTTAACCCGGACAATCGAAGCTATACCGATGAAAAACCCATGAGTACCAACTATTACATCATCAGGGCATTTGACAAAAGCGGAAATTCCGGGGGCTCCTTCCCTGCCCTCGCACAAC
>JARGGF010000130.1 GCA_029210905.1 Bacteroidales bacterium
TGTTCATAATCAGCGCTCTTTAATTCTTCAGAGGCCGGCCGTTGTGAACTATAATATTCGGACATTGGAACAATTTGATAATAATCTTTCACCTGGTCTTTAAACATAATTTGATAATCATAATCTACTTTGTAGGCAGTCCAGAAGTCTTTTGTATTTACTGGTTGGGTTGTTCTTACATACTTAATTACATCGGTATAGTCGGTTATTTCATATTGTGCTTCAACCACTAGTTTTGCTTTTGCTTCTACGGCGTCTTTGTCGATCCTGAGATATGCTTTTACAACTTCACCGGCATTATCCAGCAGAATTTTCTCATTAATCAGCCCGCCTTTTCTATCGGCAATGGTGTATTTTTTAAGCACATCAATAGTTTTATTTTCAGTAGGCACAAAACCCTGTCGTGTTATTGGATCAACTAAATACCATTCCATCCATGCGCCCCCATGATCTTCCCATATTGCAATATTTGTCCCATTTCCATTTTTGCGTCCACTGAGATGCACAACTAAGCCATTAAAGTTTATTATTTTAAGCTTTCCGTTTCCAAGATGTTTAATTTTAAACAGCTGGCTTTCGCCACCATGGCGTTGCCAAAGAAGTATGTTATTGCCATTTTTATCCATATTTCCATTACCTCCACTGTTATCGATAGCAAAACCACTCATTGCAGAATGTATCTCGTAATATCCCGGATGTGTTGATGATGGCACAAACTTAAATTTACGATCGATACCATTATCGATATCCCAGCAGTTAATGTCCTGGCCATTTTGACCCGCAGTGGGGCCTCCGGGAACATCCCAGCAGCCACCTGGGTTTTTCCCATAATTCATAGCCGATTGTATCCAGAATTCTTTTGTCGGAACTTTTGCAACTATTTCCTTTTCAATTTTTTCGCCTATTATCTGCAACCTTGCATTTCCTTTAATTGAGGGCACCAGTTTGTGTACAGCACCCTTGGTAATATCACTCAAGCTTGGAAATTCCTGAACAGCACCAATAAGTGCTTTCATTTCTTTAGGGGCACCGGCTTTATCAAGTGCTGTTTCGAGCACCATTTTTTGTATGCCGCCATCCAGAACAAAAGCTGTCCCTTCAAGAACCTTGGCCGTTGAACTACCCGGGGCAAGTGTGTCTGCTCCATCTTTTCCAATATCAACTATCTCTTTGGTGGTTTCTATTTTTTCAGCTGCATCATCAAGTTTATCAGTAAATTTATATTGGTTGTTGTCTTTAGCCTTTGCCAGCTTAGCTTTGTTTTCACTTTTGGGGCCAGGTATTTTTACAAATGCATCAATACCTGCATCAACTACTCCCATCATGGCATTATACATCCCAATTTCTCCGCAGGTTAGTGTTACAGAATATGACAGCAACTTTTGTTCCCTGTATTCGTCTTTTACATTTCCCGGGATGTTAAGCTCTATTAAATCAACTCCGGTAATAAAATCCCTGCTACAAATTTGTTCAGATTGTATGCTGGTTTTCAGCAGCACTTTTTCTTTTTGGGGAGTGAGTGTATAATTTTCGCCAATGGAGCGGGTAACATAACCGCTGGCATGAAGTGTGTCAGGGATTCGCACGTAAACAGGCTCTCCTCGGCCGGGGCCATTGGGGCTGCTGGTGTAGTTGTTTACTTCAATTTCAATATCGAGTTTGGAGCCACCATAAAAAATCTGGTAAATTGCATCCACAGGTGCTACAATTTTTTTTGTTGAAGTAGTCAAATCCTCAAAATCTAAGACCAGTAGATTGCCGGGGTGCTGTCTGATCCAGATATTTAAACCTCGTCTTTTATGTAAAGTGGTAAGTTTAAATTCTATTACATCACCTTTGGATACAGGAAAGGTTTTGAGCAGGGTAGTCCCCTTATCTGCGATAAATTTTCCTTTTACTATGTTTACAGGACTTTGTGCATTTGCATTAACTGAAAGTAATGCAAGCAATATTGTTAGGTATATTAATTTTCTGATCATCGTTTTCTATTTATTTTGAGTTATATTTCAATACTAATGATAGTTTGTATTTCAATGTCGTTTAGCATTTATATTGTAGCTTGAGAATATGAGGTAAAACAAAGTCTCTATTTTATTTGCTAATTTTTGACTCACCCCCCCCTGTCTGGCTGAGCCAGCCTTTTCGCATAGCGAAACCGGGGGGTGAGTATATTTCAATATATTACAAAGTATTCTAAACGACATTGGTTACATTACTTTTTAATAGAACCAAAAACTACACTTTTTGAATATTCTGAAGCTGTTTTTTTAACAGGAACTGTTTTTAAAGTATACATATATTCTTTGGCCGGAACGTTTTTATAGGTGGGTGCATAGTAGATTGCTGAGCCCTTCATTTTCACATTCTTTGCCTGAGTGTATTCCGGGTTGGCCATAATAAACCAGTTGTTTTCTGGAGCTGTAGCTGAATACATCAGCAGGTTGGTTACCTTTCCCTTTTGGTCAAAATCAAGCTCCCCTTCATTTTTAACATGTACTTTTGTACCTTTTACTGCATCCTTGGCTTTACCCGAAACCAGACCAACCACATTGCCCAGGCCTTCTTTGTATGCATTGGTGATTTTTCGTCCATCATTGTATGGCCGGTATATTTCTTTAACAACATCGATGTCTGATTTGCGGTTGGACACATAATACATAACCGGTTCATTGCCTGGCTGAGGGCCAATTATGGCCATGGCCCCGTGGGCTGCAAATCCTGCTGCGGGGCTTAGAAACATTGCACCCACTGAAACAGTGATATCTGCTATTACCCAATGTTTGGCACCCCCTAAAACGGAGCTTAAAGAGTAGGAATAGCCTTTAAATTTACCATTTCTGGGTATCTTTGTGGGATCAATGCCCATACCATATCCCTTGGCCTGAGAATTATGAATGCCTGCCTGGCCTAAGATTTGTGTACTCAGGTTAAACATTTCTACATTTTGATATAAGTATTGGTCAAACACTTTGATTAGTTTCTGCGAAACCACCGGAGGGTTGTATCCGATAACACTATCTACATTATATTCCACCTCGTTGGAATGATAAGTAGAATATTTCATCCAGGCAGGGTTAAAATCCATCTGACTGCCAGGTTTTTTGATTAATTCGAGAGTAACCATTCTGCCGCCCAGACCTTTTCCAACTACTTCAAGGATGTATACACCCTCTCTTGAAATACCAATTGTTTCATCAATTTCAGACACATCTTCCTTTGACCAGACTTTTGTTCCGGAGATGCTTCTTAAATTCGCATACTTAATGTTTTTATCTTTTTCAGTGCTTAATTTTATTTGTACTTTGTCGCCTTGTGCAAATGCGAAACTAAATTTGCGACCTTCGTTTTTGATTTGCATCTGACCCTGGAACACAGGAATGCCATCTGCTGTTGTCATGTTCTCCTCATCAATTTTCAATTGTGCATTAATTATAAAACTGATGCACAGCATGCTTGTTAATAAAAATAATTTTTTCATAGATTTTGTAATTAAACTTGATTTTTTTCGATAAATTTTTAAAAACTTTCAGACAATTAATAAGTACATAATTTTACCATATTTTTCACCTCCATGATTTCAAAAGTTTGATGCTCTGTATTATTATCATCTGAAATACAGAGTTTTACCCCTTTGTTGCAACGCTGATCAATTGCTAAATTGTTAACTGTAATAAATTTAAACTGCCCCCTGATTTTTTCTATTACCTTAAATTTTTGCAGGTTGATTCTTGTTGGTTCACCAGCAAGCAGATGACTTCCACTGTTTAAATTGTCATCGCTAATTTGGAGGTATTTGCCGTTTGACAGGAATTTAATATAGTAATAGCCATTGCCAGCCGGAATAAACATAACTTTTGCTGCCAGGTTTTTATCTAATGTGGTAATATTTATTTCATTGTTTTGAGGCAGCGACCAGTATAAATCAGCACTGGCAAGTCTGATTAAATATTCGTTTTTTGGTATGATAGCCGAACCAAAATAATCATTAGCTTGTCCTTGAATTTGTGAAAGTGAAAAACAAAATGCAATCGACAGGATAAATTTTCCCATAAGTTTTAAACTAAATTTTTTGATAAAATTTTAAATCTAATTTAGTAGTATGTTAAATAAAAACACATGAAAATTACTGTTACTTGATTAATCGGCAGGGTCAATTAATAAATGTCTGTAAAAATTCAATAAACCTATTATTATGTTAAATAAGATTTTTTATTTCCTTAAATATTGTTTATTTTGTATTTGCCCTAAAATTATATGATAATGGATAAGAAATACCGGTATGTTGTAATCGACGACGATGTATTTGCAGCAGAAACATTAGTTGACTTGTTAAATGAAATTCCCGAACTCGTTCATTTAATGACCATTTCAGAATCGGGGATGGCTATAAAACATCTTGCTACTTTAAAACCAGACCTGGTGTTCTTAGATGTTAACATGCCGAACAAAAACGGAATTGAAATACAAAAAGAAATATTGGATTTAAATTTACATGCCCGGGTTGTTTTTACAACAGCTCATGAAGAATATGTGTTAGAAGCATTCAAAAATAAAGCTTTTGATTATCTGGTAAAACCGGTAAGTAAAAATGATTTGCACGAAACCTTATCCCGGTTTCACGCCCAGGTTAATTGTTTTACGGAGCATATCGATAAGAATAACAAAGCAGTTAATAAGCAGGAACAAAAAGAAATTGTTGTAAAAAATGCCTATGGAACGCTGGTCCTTCAATGTAGTGATGTTTTTTATATTGAAGCTGAAGGTTCTTATTCAAACATTCATTTAATTAATGGGAAAACTGAACTGATATCAAAAAACCTTGGTAAAATTGAGCATTTATTTCACGGAGCGAATTTTTTTAAGATCTCACGTAGCTGCATCATTAATATCAGGCACCTGATGAAAACAGACAGACTGAACAAAAAGGTTGTGCTTTTATGCAATAATCAAGATGTGGCATTAAAAATAAGCCGCGAAAAATTCTATGATCTGGAGCATTTTATCCAATCGGAAGTTGATAATAAGGTACGTTCGAAATAAGGATTATATTCCTATTGATATACACTTGTTTTATGTTTATAGTTAAATCGAATCCGGAGTTAATAGCTCGTTTTTTCTACGTTGAATATTGTTTTGTTTCTATTTTTGTATAGAAATTTAATTCTGGATTTTTATCAATCAGTTTCTATCATCAAGATATTTTTGAAAGGATCCAGCCTCTTGGCCACATAATTTTAAAGCTCCGTTTTTATCTTTTCTATCTCAGTGAGTACTTTTTTTAATTCGTCAGTTAATGCATTCAGGTGCTCCAATGTAAAACTTTCTGAATTGGTGCGTAAAATCAAATCACTATTTTGGGCCATTTCAAATAATAGTGTGGCTCCTATAGTTTTTGCGGCACTTTTTAGGTTATGGGTTTGATCTTTAAGTTTCGAAAAGTCATTTTCAAAAAAAGTGGTTAATTCTTCTGGTGTTTTGCTGTAATGCTTTTTAAATCTCAGCAAGGCCCGATTATAGGTTTCTTTGTCGTTATCAAAAAAGGTAAGTCCCTCATTTTTATTAATAACAAAATGTTCTTTTTCTCTGGATTTGGGATTACCAGACCGATATTTATAAATCGCTTTACTTAAGGCTTCAATAGCGATTGGTTTGTTTAAATAATCAAGCATACCGGCACTCAAAGCCTTCTCCTTTTCCGAAGCCAAATTATGTGCCGATAACGCTATTGCCGGAGCATCAGAAAGATTTGATGCCCTTATTTTTTTTAATGTGGCAAAACCATCCATGCCAGGCATTTCAATATCCATTAAAATAATCTGGAAATGATTTGATTTCAAAATATCAATTGCTTCATAACCCGAACTAGCATGTTTTACCTCAAATTTTGCCTCACTTAGCTGATTTAAAAGGATTTCTGCATTAAAATCATTATCCTCAACCAATAAAACACTTATTATTTCTTCTGGCTCTGTTTCTAAATATAATTCTTCTTTTTTTGATGCAGGTTTCTCTGCAATTTTTAACGGAATACAGATATTAAAAACTGAGCCTTTACCTTCTGTGCTTTCCAGGATTATTTCTCCATTCATTTGTTCAACCAATTGTTTTGATAAGGCCAAACCAAGACCTGAACCCCCATATGAGCGTTCTCTTGTATTTTGGATTTGTTCAAAAGGTTTAAAGAGTTTTTTCTGGGATTCCATAGATATACCTATCCCGGTATCTTTAATTGAAAAAATGATACGGACTTCGTTTAGCTTAGGTAGTTCATGAATGTTTTCTACATTTACCAACAATGAAACCTTTCCCTTGCTGGTAAATTTAATGGCATTGTTTAAAACATTCATAATAATGCGCGAAAGGTAAAGTTTATCACCAATTAAAAAATCAGGGACATCTTTTCCAATTTCATAGTCTAATTTCAGATGTTTTTCATTGGCTTTTAAGCTTTCCACCTCAAAAATTTCATCAATCAATTCATGAATACTAAATATTTCAGGGTTTAGTTTTAATTTTTCTGCTTCCAGTTTAGTCAAATCAAGAATGTCATTTACAAGGTTGAGTAGTAATTTCCCTGAAATTTGTATTTTTTTGTTGTAATCATGTTGTTTTTCAGACAGCCTGGTTTTAGCCATTAATTCAGTAAATCCGATTACAGCAAACAGTGGTGTACGTATTTCATGACTTATAGTTGACAGAAAAGTACCTTTGGCTTTATTTGCATTATCTGCATTCTTTTTAGCTTCTTTTAGCGCAATCAGATTAATGCGCTCTTTTGTAATATCATGAATAACAATAAGATATCTTTGTTTGTTCTCCAGATCAATTTTGAATCCTTTCAGGACAAGATGATAGGTTTCATTTCCATTATTTCTTTGAATGTTATCTTCAAAAAAAGTTTTGCCTTCTTTTATTATTTGATTGATATGCTGTGATTTTGTGTCATTTGCATTATATGAAATTTTGGAAATGTTTTTACCGACGAGTTGTTCCGACCCATTAGCCAGCAGGCTGCATGCTTTTTTATTAGCAGCAATAATTGTTTCCGATTCATCTAGCAATATTAAGCCATCATCAACGGAATTAAAAATATTCTCGTAGAGTACCTCACTTTTTTTTATCTCAATGGTTTTTTTTCTTACTTGCTTTTTTAACGAATACCAGAATAAAACCAGAATAAAAATGATACCAGCTAAGATAATAAGGCCAAACAAGGTGTAGTAAAAAAAATCTTTATAATGATCATCTTTACGCTTATATTTTACCCATTTTTTGTAAATTTTATCCAAGTCCCCATTCCTGCTAAGTATTTCAATACCCTGATTAATCCAGGCCAACAATTCATAATTATCTTCTTTTACGGCAAAACAAAACACACTTGGAATTATAGGGTCACCTTTAACAATAATATTACTAAAACCGGATTTTTCAATTATTTCCATGCCTAAAGAATAAGGTGCAATTACATAATCGCAATCACCAGAGTTTACTAATGAAAATGCTTTAGGGAAGGATTCGGCATTTAAGTAATTTTTGTACAATCCCATTGGTTTGTAGAATAATTCATTTGAAATGTCGCCGGGAAGTATTGCTGGTTTTTTCTTTTCAAGATCATTGATGTCTTCAATACGTGTCGAATCCTTGGTAAATATTGCATAATATTCAGTGTGTAATGGAAAACTATAATCATAGATTTTCTCTCTATCAGAATAGTATACAATGCTGGTTACAACATCTACTTCACCATTTTTTAGTTTTAGTAAAGAAGTATCCCAGTTGTAAAGTTTGAATTTAATATTAAGCCCTGTAATTTCAGCAATTGCATTTATCACATCAATATCATATCCTGCCGCTTTGCCATCTTTGTCTATAAATGAAAAGGGTGGATAATTGTAATCGCCGGATACAATGATGGTGTCGTTCTGAGAAAAGCTTGAAAATGTAATAACTAAGATGAATGTTGCTGTGAAAATAATTTTCATTCTGCTAATAAAGGTAAGAAATGCACGGGCTCAAAAATACAATAATTTTATAACCGGACAAAGGAGTGATAAACTTGGTTGGTAGATGGAACTTGGCCATATTCTAAACATGTCTGTCGAAAACTGATGGGCTAACCCATTAGTTACTGCTCTTTTAATCTTTATTCTGTAAAAATTTCATTTGGTGCTTAAAGCTTAACTCAATACCAGATATTTTGTGTAGTATTTTGATATTTTAATCAGGATAATTAGTTGATTCTGAGTCAGTATTTTTTTGATTGCCTATTTTATTCTCATCATATTTTTTTTCAATCGCCTTTACCTTTCCACTTCCCATCCCGTGCAGGTTTACGGTTGTTTTTGCCTCTAAATTATATTCTTTATAGATTCGCTGGCCAATTGGTGTTATCAATTCTTTTCCATTTGCACGCGGACTTTTCACGGTAGATGCAACCGGGTAAGCATTCATTAATTCAGCCGGATATGGCGCTAATTCTGAGGTGATATCAGCCAGTGTGGATCTTTTACTAAGCCATCTACCTTCTTTGCCGGGTTTTAATATAACGGGTGAGCGTTCATGCCCAATTTTACGAAGTAAATCATTTGCAACTGTTGTAATAATTGCATAGGTGTTAATAATATTCCCTTCTCCGTCGTGCCACTGGTCCCAAATACCTGCAAAAGCAAAAGGTC